>WUQU01000302.1 GCA_009889605.1 Candidatus Bathyarchaeota archaeon
AAGTCGGCAAGAACTTCCATGCCTCTGCCTGTGCCAGCTGCGCATTTATCATTCATGAGGAAAGCAGTCACTTTGCCTTTTTCATCGCATTTTATGGCCTTTATATCTTGGCCTCCCACGTCGAGGATTGTCCTAACCGTTGGGCCCCAAATGTAGTTTGCGCCTTTCGCGTGGCAAGCTATTTCTGTTAGGGTGCTGTTGGCCATTGGAACGTTCACTCTTCCGTAGCCTGTTCCCACTATGTACTGTATGTCCGCCATTTTTAAGCCGGTGCCTTCTAGAGCCCAATCTAAAACTTTTTTGGCGCTGTCCGGGCTGTTTGAGCCGGTTCGTATGATGCTTACAGAGTAGATTTCGCTGTCAGTCATTATCACCGCTTTGGAGCTTACTGAGCCTACATCAATTCCGGCGGTTATTACATCTGCGTTTCCAAGTTTTCTGTTAGGTGCTACAAAATGGTATTCACGCCATCGCCAATACTCCATGTTTTCTCCCTTCACTTTTTCATTTCTCCAGCTTTTTCCATAGCGAATAATGCTGCTCCAAGGGCTCCCGCAAACTCAGGGTTTTCAGGAATTACAACTTCGGTTTCAAGTTTCCTTTTTAGGGCTGCGGCAAAGCCCACGTCTTTGGCTACGCCTCCAACCAGCATGACGTCATGGTTTAGGTTTACTCTGTGAACCATGGAAATTATTCTTTCAGCCAACGCGTCGTAGATGGCCCGGGCTATTTCGTGTTTAGGTTCTTGCTTGTGTATTAGGCTCACCACATCTGACTCTCCGAAGATTACGCATGTGGCGCTTATGGAAACTGTGCCCTTAGCCTTTAAAGAAAGCGCCCCCATGTCTTCAACTTTAACCTCTAAAGCCCTTGCCATGGCTTCGATAAAGGCTCCTGAGCCTGCGGCGCATCTCTCGTTTAACGCGAAATCTAAGACGTTTCCTTTTTCGTCGCATTTAATAACGCGGGCTTCTTCAGCGCCCACATCTATAACAGTCCTAGTAGAGGGGTGCAAATAAACCCCTGCCCGTGCATCAGCCGCTATCATGCTTACTTTGCTTTCAGCTATGGGAGCCATTTCCACACCAACACCCGTAGCAGCAACATGCAATACGTCGCCATCGCTTATCTTGGCTTTTTTCAAAGCTTCCTTGAAAACCTGTCCAGCGGCCTTTCCAGGGTCAAAACCTGACGGAGCCAAACTTTGAGCCAAGATTTTGCCGTCTTTCATAATTACGACTTTGACATTCTGTATACCCATGTCTATTCCAGCGGTTATCATTTACTCTCACGTTTCTTTCAAATTTCAACTCTGGATTTTAACATTTCTAGGAAAGCTTCAACCCTTGTCTTTATTTGTCCCATATCTTCTCGTGTGTAATCGGTGTCCAAATAGTAGACAGGCACATTCAATTTGTCTAGGGCTTTTTTTATCCGCATATATTCCATAGCGTATAGCATGCATCCGCGGACAACATAGTATATTACGCCGTCAACGCGCCGTTCCTTAACTTTGGTAATTAACCAGTTAATCCTATCTTCATTTCCATCTTCAGAGGTAAAGCACGGGCAAGTGGATGGAAGCAAATACCTCTCAGCCACAGCGTTAAACATGTCGTCCATGTTCCATTCATCTACGCCTACGGGGTCATAGAGGAAACGGTCTCCTGAACAAAGCTCGTCAGCAACAATAACTCCTTGAGGGCTGGCCTCTTCAATAATGTTGGGAAGCTTCCAGTTGTCCGGCCAAAATATCGGCGTGCCCGTAACCATAACCCTGGGAGTATCCGGGGGACAAGCCCAAACTTTTTCCCGCTCTCTCTTTTCAAGTTCAGCGCAAAGCTCTTCGGTCTTTGCAGTCCATCTTTCGATGTCGTCCCACATGCTTGCCTGGTTAACAAGCATGGCGTCTCTTCCCATTATAACGGGGTTTCCCTTTCTTACGTCTTGGAGTCTACGGAAGGACTTTGCTGCTTTGTGCATAAGCTCTATGGCTGATCTTAGCTTTTTGCTTGTTATCTTTGTCCCAGTTAATCTCTCAATTTTTTCCTTCAATGCCTTAAGCTCTTCTCTCCAGAAAACCATGGACTGCTCTGAATCCTTTATTCTTGGGGGGCAAATGGTCCACACTGGCTTGTAGTCGCCTAGGATTTCGCTTAGTTTGGTCATCCCGTCGCATGTAAGCGAGGTTATTAAGGCGTCGCTTAGCTCAAGATACGGCGATAGACCAATCATTTTTATGCCTATGGTGGAGCGTATAACTGGGCAGACTTCAACGGGCACTATTCGGTTTCCGAGTTTAGCTGGTTCATACCATCCAGAACTTACGCGTACAGGAATGGCGTCTGCAGCTAAAATTAGCTCTATGGGCGCGAACATGCACGTGTAGCCTATAACCTTCTTGCCTTCGTCTTTGGCTTCACGGATCTCCTTTTCCCGTGTGCCAAAAAGGTTTGCTATTTCATCAAAGTATTGCATGGCTTCAGGGCGATTAGGCCAACTTTTTCGCATGCGCTCAATGTATTCAATCATAACCCTAGTGGAAGTTGCCTCAATAGAGTTTTTAAGTTCTTCAATTTCTTTCTGGAAGATTTCTGGAATGTATTTCTTTTCCTTCTCAGTTTTAACAGTCACCCATAGACCTCCTATTGTTTGCTGTTAAGCCAGTTTCGAGACCTGAATATAGTTTTCCCAGCTACATTTACCTTTAGGCAATCTTCGTAGGGGCACATTTCCACACACCGCAGGCAGAGTATACATGCTGAAGTAGTTACGTCACCGCCCTCCATCTCGTAAACTTCAGTAATCTGAGGCGGACAAACTCTTTTGCAGATTCCGCATTTAGTGCATTTCTCCTTATCCTTGTTAAGGCGGACAACCGAAACCCATTTGAAAGGAGCAAACCGGCTAAACACACCTGTCAAGGCGCCCACGGGACAAACTCTGCACCAAAAGCGCCTATATGCTAGAGCGCCAACTGTGACAAAAATCAAAACAGCCATGTTGATTGAGGTTATGTAATATCCAGCTTCATACAGTATTCCTGTAGTATGTGAGAAAACAAATGTAGAGTTCATGGCTCCCAGCCCCACTTCTGCTAACACACAAATAGGCTTCATGGGGCAGATTTGGCAATAGGGCGCTGAAAGATATGAGTAAAGGTATTCTCCCCGTTGAGTGCCTGAGACAAGTTGCACGCCGAATATGGCTTGCGAGCCAAGGATTACGCTTAAAACCATAAAGACAGCGATGATCACGTATCTTAGTTGCCGCAGTCCAACGTTTACCTTCTCAGACAGTTTAAAATAGGGTTTTTTAAAGGCTTTTCTAAGGTATGACAGCAAGTCCATGTAAAGTCCGAATGGACAAATCCAGCCGCAGAAAGCTCTGCCCAAAATAATGGCCATAATAATAACGAGGCCGAAAACTATTGCAAGTCTTTCTAAGCCTGAAGTTGTGTAGATCACACCCCAGCCGAAACCTGGCCCTGTATCCCAGAAAGGATAAAGATAGGCTTGCATCTGCCAAACTGGACATGTCACTGTTCTTCCCGAAGGATACCAACATGCCAATATTGGCACAGATAAACCATCTGGAAACGGTCTCCCGAAAATATCTGTTCCAATAACAATATCCCTGGGCGCGCTGCCTACAGGCGGAAACTGGGGTAAGTTGAAGGGACCTAAGATCAATCCTAAGAAGATAAGCGGAACAGAGATCCCCTGTATGAAAAGCTTTAAACAGCTCACTTTCTTAGTTTTGTCCTTCACCCATATCAGAATTGCCAATATGCCCGTGGATATTATTCCAGCGATAATTATGACTTTGAGAATTTCCGAGATTATTTCAAGATTCATGCTGTATCCCTAACCAACTCCTCATCAATCTATCACGGCGCCTAATGTGGTGCATGATCCAAGTATAATTAATACTCCTGCCCCAGCTAGGCTTATCCATTTGCTAAAGAGCGGGGCCTTGTTAAAGAGCCATCCTGCAACTCCTCCAATAAGGAAAAGAGGCGAAAGGGCTGTCCCAGCACCGAAAAGAAATGCTGACAATGGCGGGTTAAGGGTTGAAGTTGCTAAAGAATGCGTCAAAATTGCTATTAATGGTGGACAAAATATCATACCTCTGGCAAATCCCATGCCAAAGGCTCGAACATCAATTTTTCCAGCGATCCTCTTAGCAGAATTTTTTGATTTGCAATATGGACATGCTGGTCTGTTCTTTCCAAAGAGAATTGTTATTCCAACTAGTATTGTTAACAATCCAAAAATAAATGAGGTATATTTTTGGTAGGATTGCATGGATGACTCGTTTAGTAACAACTTGAAAACGTAAACCAACCATCCCATAAGCGTGTAGGCGACAACTCTGCCA
>WUQU01000303.1 GCA_009889605.1 Candidatus Bathyarchaeota archaeon
TTCGGCTTCCCCATCGATTATGCAGTCAATCCCATACTCTTCAACGAATTTTTGTCTATACCGAAACTGCCAGACACCGGGACCGCCCACAACAATTTTCAAACCACGCTTTTTCGCCTTTCTAACTGCGGGTTTTTCCAGCAAAATTCGGAAGTGCTGCGCCAAGAAGGGTTCCTTCTTTAATATGGCGGCGAAAGTGCTTGAAGCTGGGCCTAGACCAAAGGGATCCATCACGTGTATGCCTAAAACCTTAGCCGCCTCTATGTATTTTTCAACATGGTCGGGGTCAACAGTTAACACGCCGAATCCTTCGCTTAAAAGTTGAGCCTCAATCTTTCTTAATCCATAAGGAGCTGCCACTGGAACGCCGTTCCTTGTTTTGATCGGTGGGAAAAATAGGAAACTGTAAAGCCAGTCTGGAATCACGTTTGGAGGGGCGCATGTTCCAAACCCTATAAATTCGTTGTGGTGGTAGTCGCTCATTAAAGTGCGGTATGCAGTCAACAGTATTTCAGCCATGCGCCTTTCTATCCTCTAAGACCGCATATTATTGATTCGTAAAACATTTAAATTTTGATATATTATCTTTAACCACTCAGCTTAAGGCGGAAAAGCATGAAGGCAAACTATCAACCGTTAAACACACTAATTTCTTTAAACGGAAAGAGAGTCCTCATAACTGGTTCAGGAGCAAGCATAGGCAGCGCCATAGCGTACAGATTCGCAGAGGCAGGCGCAAACTTGGAACTCGTAGATATAAATGAACAAGCGTTACATGTGCTAAAAGAAAACCTCGCCAAATTCAACGTTGAAATAAACACTTACAAAGCTGACCTTTCAAATAAAAAAGACATCGACGTTTTATGGGAAAAACTTGAGGGAAAAGAACCTGACATACTGGTAAACAATGCAGGGATATACCCTACTAAACCCTTCCTCGACGTAGACGAATCCTTTCTCAGGAAAACCATGAGCATCAATCTAGAATCAGTTTTCTGGATGTGCCAACACATGATAAAAAGGAGGCTGAAAAAGGGTGGAGTAATAATAAATGTCGGATCCATTGAGGCTGTTATGCCCTTCAAAGAAGAACTCTGTCACTATGACATAAGCAAGGCAGGGGGTAATGGTCTTAACAAGGGCTCTAGCCCATGAATATGGCAAACACGGGTTTAGAATAAACGCCCTTGTTCCCGGAGGAATATGGACTCAAGGTACAAAAAGCATTGCTAAAGACATTATCCGTTTTAAAGTGGGCGTGGCAAAGTCCGGTGTGGAATACCGAATGAGAACTCCTTTGGGAAGGTTGGGGCATCCTGACGAGGTTGCCCGCATGGCGGTAGTTCTTGCCAGCGACCTTTCAAGCTATGTACATGGAACATTAATAGTTGTTGATGGCGGTTTTCTATCAGCCTAATAATTTCTATGGTTTATGCTGTTCTTTCTCGATAAAATCTAGGAACATCTCTTTCACGGGTTTGGTGAAGATTTCCCGCACTTTTTGAAGAAGCTCCTCGCCCTTTTCAGTCAAATAGTAATGTCTAATCTTTCGTTTCCCCTTAAAAGTCCATTCGCCACTGGCGAAGCCTTCAACTTCCAACCTGTGAAGAAAAGGGTAAACTATACTTGGCTTCAGTTTTCGCCCTGTCAGCTTCTTAAACTCCAGTATAATTTCGTAACCGTGTCTAGGCTTGTTAAACAAAAGCCACAGTATTATGGGCCTCTCAAGACCTCGGAGGAACCCATCGCTGATTTTCATCATACACTCTCAAAAAATGTTTTTAATTTTGAGTAATATCAATTTTCCGTTTCCAATAGCACTTATATTCCTATTCGGCGCATAGAAAGCTAAAGGCAAGTGCGCATGCAAGGTGAAACCCGCCGTGAACGAGCTGGAGAGGGATCTTGCTAAAGCCGCTATTAGGGGTTTCAGCAGAGTGATTATCCTATGGCTTGTAAGCCGTAAACTCATGTCAGGCTACACCATATCAAAAGAACTGAAAAGATTGACGGGGTGGAGTTTTCATTCAGGAGTGGTTTATCCTCTTCTTTACGAGTTGGAAGAGAACAAACTAATAGATGGAGAATGGACGCAGAAGGGCAGAAGACGCATAAAATATTATTCTGCAACAAAACAGGGATTGGAACTTCTAAACCGCGTGAGAGAACTATTTGAAATGCCGGTTAAAGAAATCTTTAAAGATTTTATGTCTCAAACTTGATTGGAACTTTTACATTAGGCATATTTTAGAAAAGTGTATATTAGACTTCTTACAATTTTTGTGGAGCTCTTATTAGGAGAGTTAAAGGCAGTGGAGAATCTGTTTGAAGTTAGATGGCATGGGAGAGGCGGTCAAGGAGCATGGACAGCCAGCGAATTACTTGCAAGAGCCGCCATATACGACGGGAAATATGTGCAGTCTTTTCCAGAGTTCGGCCCGGAAAGAATGGGTGCGCCAGTCACAGCCTTCACAAGGATAAGCACCAGACCCATTAGGATACGCTGGGCAGTCTACAAACCAGACGCAGTTGCTGTTTTAGACGCTACTCTACTTAAGACGGTACCCGTTACAGAAGGCCTAAAAAGAAAAGGAGTTATAATAATCAATTCAAAAGAAAGCCCATTGGAAGTCAGAAAAAGCCTTAAAGAAACCGTTGGAAGAATTTGGACAGTTCCAGCCACGGAAATTTCTATACAATTCTTAGGCGCGCCCATGACAAGCACAGCCATGCTTGGAGCCTTAGCCCGTGTAACAGGGATAGTGGGTTTAGACAGCGTCAAAAAAGCCGTTGAAGAACGCTTCAAAAGAAGCGATATTGTGGAGAAAAATTTTGCGGTTATAAAAGAAGCGTATGAAAAGGTGGGTTCAGAATGAAAACCAAAGAAAAAAGTTGGAAAGAGATTTCAATAGCCGCCGTCTGCTGGAAGCCGAGCACAGAAACGTTGACAGGCGACTGGAAAACCTACATGCCAGTAAGAGACTTGGAAAAATGCACCCGCTGCTTACTATGCGTGCTTTTCTGTCCAGACGGAGCAATACACTGGAAAACAGAGAAAGGAGACATAGAATTCGACTACAACTTTTGCAAAGGCTGCGGAATATGCGCCAACGAATGCCCTGTTAAAGCGATAGAAATGAAACTTGGGTAAAGGGAGTGTGCAAAATGAAAAACCTAGTTGAACAGAAAACTTTAGCCTTAAACGGTGACGAAGCCGTTGCCTACGCCGCGAAACAGTCAGACGTAGATGTGGTAGCAGCCTACCCCATTACGCCCCAAACGATAATTGTTGAAAGATTCAGCGAATACGTAGCCAACGGCGAAGTTGAAACAGCTTTCATCTGCACAGAATCCGAACACAGCGCCATGACCGCATGCCTCACAGCCTCGCTTACAGGCGCAAGAACTTTCACCGCTTCAGCGTCTGCAGGCTTGGCCCTAATGCATGAAATGCTCTTTGTCACCTCTGGATGCCGCGCACCAGTGGTTATGGCAATTGTAAACCGCGCCCTATCCGCGCCTTTAAACATTCACGGCGACCACTCTGACAGCATGGCCCAAAGAGACAGCGGCTGGATACAAATCTACGTGGAAAACGCCCAGGAAGCCTATGACACGGTTATACAGGCTTTCAGAATAGCTGAAAACCTTGATGTGCTACTGCCAGCCATGGTCTGCCTCGACGGCTTCATATTAAGCCACTCGCTGGAAAACGTGAACACGCTTCCAGACGAGGCCGTCAAAAAATTTGTTGGAATCCGCCAATTTCCAAATGTGTTTACTCACGAAGGAAAAATGGCGCCTCTTAAACTCGACCCAGATTATCCCATGACCATGGGGCCGGTGGCCTTTCCTAACTATTATTTTGAGTTTAAACGGCAACAGGAAGAAGCCATGGCAAACGCGCTTAAAATAATACCCAAAGTGCACAGTGAATATGCGGAAATAAGTGGCAGAAGCTATGGGGACGGCTTGCTTGAAACCTACAGCCTTGAAGACGCTGAAATGGCCATTGTGTGCTTAGGCTCAACGGCTGGAACAGTGAAAACAGTGGTAGACGATTTGAGGGCTAAAGGCGTAAAAGCGGGACTTCTGCGAATACGAACTTTCAGACCTTTGCCAGTCGAAGGAATCTGCAAGGCACTTGAAGACGTTAAAGCGGTAGCGGTGATGGATAAATGCATGAGCTTCGGGGGCTACGGCGGCCCAGCGTTCCATGAAGTTCGTCATGTGCTCTACGAGGCAGACAAACATCCAGCAGTGGTGAACTATGTTTATGGACTTGGCGGAAGAGACACAAACCCCGAACATATACACAAAGTCTACAAGGACTTGCAGAAAATCCTACGGGAAAAACGCGTCAAAAACCCAGTGCGGTATTTGGGGCTTAGAGAATAAACGGAGGAATGGGCGAAATGCAAAATGAGTGGAAATTCACGGCAAAAGACATAGCTGAAAAATCAGACCTCTTAATGTCAGGACATAGAGCCTGCGCAGGATGCGCCCCAGCAACAGTTTTGAGGCTTATAATGAAGGCAACAAGAGGCCCAACCATAGTCACAAACGCAACAGGCTGCATGGAAGTAATTTCATCGCTTTATCCCCAAACCGCGTGGGCTGTGCCATGGGTTCACACAGCCTTCGAAAACGCTGCGGCAAACGCTTCAGGAATAGACGCAGCGCTAAAAATACTGAAGAAGAAGGGACGGATAAAACATGAACACGTGGACGTTATTGCTTTTGCTGGAGACGGAGGTACATGCGATATTGGTATACAGGCGCTTTCTGGGGCGGTGGAACGGGGCCACGACTTTCTATTTGTGCTATACGATAATGAGGCGTATATGAATACGGGCATCCAGAGGAGTGGAGGGACGCCCTTAGGCGCGGCGACGACAACCTCGCCGGCTGGAACCGTTATTCCAGGAAAGCTTGAACCTAAAAAACCCATAGCCGACATAATGGTGGCGCATGAAATACCTTATGTGGCTACGGCTTCGCCCTACTACTGGCGAGACCTAATAGCAAAAGCGAGGAAAGGCTTGGAAGTGGAAGGCCCAGCGTTTCTACACGTCTTTGCACCATGCCCAAGAGGATGGAGAAGCGACCCAGCCAAATCCATAGAACTCTCGAGGCTAGCGGTGGAAACATGCATATTCCCCTTATGGGAAGCCGTAAACGGCCAATACCAACTTTCACCACCAAGCAAAGCTTACGCCCTAGCTCCACAAAAGAAAAAACCAGTAAAGGAATACCTACAAATACAAGGACGCTTTAGGCATCTGTTCACACCAAAATTCGAAAAACTCATAGACGAAATCCAACAAATAACAGACCTAAGATGGCAAAAACTCCTCAAAAAATGCGGAATGGCTTAACCGCCTATACTTTTAATTTTGCATCAAGCTGCCTTTTTTCAAAAATTTTTCTATTTCGTTTTCCGCGTTATCTGCCCTTATGAATATGGGCACGTTTTCTATGCCTGTGGCTATGTAGCTTGACAATAGCCATTCGCCCGGCGCAAACTCTAATGTCTTCTCCAGTATGCCCTTGTCTATCATGAAGGTGTCGCTTATCAATGTGCGATCGTATGGCCGTGGCAAAGTACCCACAAAATACGTGTGAAGCTGCTGCAAGGCGTTTGTGTTTAGGTAGGCTATGCGTTGGGTGGCTATGCAAACGCCTAGGCCGTATTTGCGTCCTTGCCTAAGAAGGGTTTCCACCTGTTTGCTACATTTCTTTTCTATTCCCGTTGCTCCAGACAATTCTGGAATGAACTCTTGGGCTTCGTCGAAAACTAGGAGAATGTAAGGCTTCACTTGGAACTTCCGTTTTCTGCGGATAAGCAAGTCCTGCGTTAAAGTTACAACTAACTCTTTTATTGTTAGGGGGTCTGAGATGGATATGCAGACGAGTTTTTCTTCGCCTTCTAGAAGTTCTCTTATTTTTTCGGCTGTTAATCCACCTCTTTCTTTTTGTTCTTCTTCATGTCTTCGCCTTATCCGGGCTATTAGGGTGTTTCGGGTTGTTCCCCAAGCGTATAATCCGCTTTTTTCGTGAACCTTAAACTCGTCTATGGTGGAGACGGCGATTTTATCGATGTATTTGATGAATTCTTCGTCTACTTCTTGGTTTTCGCTTATGCCATGTTCCTCCATATAGTCCAGTATGGCGTCGTGAATCTTGTCTATGGCGTTCAAATAGTGGGGCTTATCCACGCAGCCTCTTCTCTGGTCGTTAAGCTCATCCAAAAACTGGGCGTATGTAGGGATTTTCTGTTTAGGCCGCGTGTAAAACGCCACTTTGTTTTGCTCCATTATCCGCTGCAGCCCAGCCTTAATTCTCTCGTCTGCCTCGTATTCCCGCGGTTTCACAACAGAGTTGAAAAACTGCTCCAAAGAATCAATTCTATGCTCAAGAATTATTTTCGCCGGAATTTTCTCGCCCGCCAACAAATCAAGCAGCAGAAAAGCGTATTCACAGCTTATGTCGAAAACCACAACTTTAACGTTGTCCGTGTGGAGAAGGATTCGCCTAAGAACGTTTGACATGAGATTGCTTTTTCCGCCGCCTGTGAAGGCGAAAACTCCGAAATGGTAACGCACAAGCTTCTCAAAATCCACGTATATGGGAATCACGGTTTTGCTTGTTTGGAACATTTTTATAACGCCGAGCCGCGGATCAGCCCTCGCGTCTTCAACGGTTTTTGAAGGATCCACACCTATTTTTTCAGCGATTTTCTGGTTGTACATGCGGTTTATCATTTCACTGTTAAGGATGTAGACTGGGCTGCCCACAACGGGATAGGAGAAGCCCTTAACAAACTTGAAGTCACATTTTTCGCCTATAACGAGATCATAGTTTATGGGAATAGCGTCTATCTGAATCATCATTGTCGCCTTGTCGTCCGTCTGCCAGTCCGCCTCACACTGTTCGATAATCTCAAACTGCATAGGATAATAGCCATGATCAGACAAGCCCCTCAAGCCAAAGTGTTCCGGCCAGACTCGGCTAACCTCCATAAGCGTATACCGTTCTTCGCCTAGAAGCGTCTGCTTAAAGTTTCTAACAGCCAAAAGCATGCCCTCTTCCAGAAGCCCCATCAAGTCTTTATGATATTCAACCTTTATGCGGCACTGATAGCGAGCGCTTGTCCCAGCCACTTTAGACTCTTCGCCGCCTGCCATGAACCGCGGCATAACTGCAGCTAGCCTTGCGTTGAATCGTCCATCAAAGTCTGTGAAGCATAAACTGTTAAATTTGTTCTCTTCTTGCGGCTTCAATTGCTGTTCGCCTCTCTCTGAAAGTGCTCATATAGAATACGAATCTTCTTAATTTATGGTTATTGAGTATCCACTCGGCAGTTGTATCTACTACTCGTTTGAACTGGCTGTAGTTCCACTTGGCAATCTTGTCCGCTATAAACAAAGGTGTATTATGCCCGAAGGCTTCTGGAATATTTGAAGGCGCCATAGCCACTAAAACATTCATAACCAAATTTTGAACTTTATTTGGAACATCCTTATCGAGGAAGAGAATAACTTCGACAGGTTCTTTTGTGCCGTCGCTGAGCTCGTTCCAAAACTCCACAACAGTTTCAGGCCTATAATCATATTCCGGATAGACTAGCCGGTCGACTAGGAGAACATTACTTCGCAGCATAGGATCTGTTTTAGCTTGGCTTAGCTGCACATAAGTTTTCAAAAAAGTCTTTTCCAAGCCTATCTTGTTTTTTATGGCTCCGGAAATGTAGCCTCTGCGTTTCTGCTTGTCTGGAACCATGGTTCTGAATGCGGAGTCATATTCTATAAGGCTCCATGGAGGCAAAATTTTCTCCGGGTTCAGAATGCTTGCAGACTGCAAAATCATGCGGTCTGTGTTTGGAAGCCTTTCAAGTTCTTCTTGAGAAATAGGCGTTTTCAGCAAATCGCTGTTGTGCATTATCGGGATGAGTTGGCGTTTAAAATCTCTGGCGGCAGTGTCCTTCGTTACGCCAATAAGCAGTATACGCCTATTCCAGCATTCTTCCATGAGCATGTGTAACGTGAAAAGCGTGAGGAAAGCTATGTCCAATGTTGTTAACCAATGTTCCTTTCCATTTTTCACAATCTTCATCAAGTTGGCGGTTTCAGGGTTGTCTGTGAAAAAGAAACGATCGCCTAAACAGGTTACAAGCTTTCTAACATGTTCCCATGTTCGCGCGTACTTGGGATTCAGAGAGTAAACGGCGTTTTTCTCTCTTAAAACATCCTTTCCAACAAGGTATTTTAGGCTGCGGCTAACCCTTCCGGCTCTTTTCTCGTCGGTTATGCCGAATTCCGTTAGAATCTGTTTTTCGGTGAGGGCGCCTCTTCGTTTAAGCAAGCTGATTATTGCATAGCGTAGATAATCCGCCCTTGGAGGAGGCACGCTTAAAAGTTCGTTGCAAACATGCTGCCTTGCTATGGTTAAATCGTTAATGTCTATGGGTTCACCGTCAACCTTATAGCCTAACAAATTGCATTTAGCCTTACACAAAGCACGGTTAGAAGTGTCGTAAAGGAGGCTTGCCCTTTCAATGGATAAGCTTCTGTCCATAAGGATTATTCGAATATTCTGCTCAGCGTCGGTGGCAAGCTTATAAGCCAAATAGTATTCGGCAAAAGTCATTATCCAATTGGCCACTGTCGCGTTGTTGATTATGGATTCTTCTGTCAAAGTTTTACCCAAACTCAACTCGCCCGGCTGTGAAGTTTCAAAAAAGGCTTGGTCTACCTCTGGAATTTCGTTAACATAAATGGGTACAACACTTGAAATGCCCGCAGCCCGCCCCATGATTCTCTCGTCATAAACAACCGTTGGCTTTTTATCAGCATTGAAAACTATGTTTCCGGTTGAGGCATAGGCTCCTCCGAAGAAAACAACCATGTCGAAAAGGGGCCGCGAGTACATGGTTCCATCTACGCCGGCGAAACGCACATTAGGGGTTCCGAAAAATTCTTGGGCGGTTTCAAAAGCCTCTTTAGGGCTAAAACCCATTCTTACAAAGTTCGAAAACAGAGAATCGTACAATTTTCTTAATGATGAAAAACGTTCTTCATAATCTGAAACCTGTTTAGAAGCGCCAAGCCTCAGCACGTCGCATGTCCGCTTTACCGCATTGCTTAAAGGGGATAACTCCACAAGCTTCACCAAATCCACAATTAACATTTTAAAGTAAAAACGTTTGTTAAAAAGGGTTAAAGCTAAAAGGCTATAATTTGCTTAAAACAGCACCGTCGATTTCGTCTTCGCCTATTTTGAAAGTTTCAGGTTCCTCCCTTTTCAGAATAGCCCTCAACGCTTTAGAGTCGAGCTCACGCACCAACCGCAATATTTCTTTTTTAGCAGATTCAAAATGCCTTCCCAACGCATCTTTGTTTTTGAAAAGCTCGCCTGCCAGGACGCATATGTTTTCGGTTTTCAGATACCACTCAATTTTTCCGGTTTTCTTGTTGATGTCGAAGGTTATTGGTCCGGAAGCACATGTTTCGGGTTTCACAGGGTGAACCCTACACTTTTTAGAATTTTTATCGTAGAATATGCAGTGTCCGCTTGCATCCTCCCTTGGAAAAGTGTACTCTGCATGCACAAAAGGCTCAGCAATACTTATCCCATTCATTTTTAGGTATTCTTCTATGATTTTTTCACGCTTGGAAGTTATTGGAGGCCTAGCGTCGCGGCAACAGTCAATTTTGCATCGGCCGCAGATTGCGAAATAATCTATTTGCCTTACCACTTCTTTCAGCATGGATCCTACGCTCCTAGAAGAAGGGTTGATTTTCCCTTAGACTTTTTAAAAGTTTTGAATACACATCTAAAATTGCCTCGTTAAAGTCTGTTTTCTGGGCTCTTCTACACACTTTCTCCTTTATCACTTCTGACAGGCTTCCGTTCTCCACTCTTTTCTCGATTATTTGAAGGTAGTTTTTCTCCTCTGCTAACGCGTTTTCATAGGCTATTTGGAGAAAATGCTTTAGCACATGCCTTGCTGTCGGCCCTTTCGGGTGTTCCACATCCGCGTTTAAACCGTTGTTCACGACGGACCTAAAATCCCTAACAAGAAA
>WUQU01000304.1 GCA_009889605.1 Candidatus Bathyarchaeota archaeon
CCACCAATTAGCACAAATAGTACTGGAATAACGAAAAGAACAATATAAGTTGAAGGCTTAACAAAAATTCTTTTAAGCTCGTATTTTATAAATTGCATAGAGCCTCTCCATCACCTTTCTTAAAAATTAATCTGAAATTGCAGAGAGATGCTGTAACCGATGGTAGCTCTTTCTATGTTGGTTGTTGTATCAACAAGTTCTAAGTTGGGCATGAAGGGACCGTAGAGTGCCGTGGATATATAATAGCTCATGGACAAAAGAAGATTGTTAACATTCCTACTTGAAAGCGGAAACTGAACAAGCAGTCTTAATAGTCCTGTTAAATTTATGTTTTGAACAGTGTTGTAGTGTTTAAAATCATTCTGCTTTAAATCAGAAATATCGTTCGATTGTCCAACCAACAACTGTAAAGTTTCAATATCTGCTCCGACACTTCCACCGAATGAGAAGACAGTCTCGCGCGACGAATTTCCAATCCTTATTCCCAAAATCTTCGCGTATATATCGTAGCTAAGGCCGAAGAGCCCATAATTAAAGTCTCTGCCTGGTAAATAATTCATAAATGTCGACTTAAAAGTAAAACCACTTGAGAGTACGGACGGATAACGTGGGTTCGCATTCATCTCGAAAGAATAGACAAATGTCATTTTCTCGAAGATACTGATTTCTCTTCCGGCTATTTCTGCAATAGTTTGAACACATTTGCTTGGCTCAGAATATGATATCCCGTACCAGTCCGCAAAAGTATTTGTGTAAGCAAAAGAGATGGTGCTGAAAAACAAATAAACAACAGCAAACAACTTTACAATATTCAAAAATAAACTCTTTTTGAACATACCCCGCCCACCTCGCTAAGACAATTCTAATATCGATTACAATTTATTATACCATACTCTCTGCAGAAAACTTTCGAAAAGTATGACACCTTAAAGTGGGCAAATAAATGAAAAGAAGGCAAACCCCAAATCCCCCCTTGAAATTATCTGATTATATGATAAAATTTACAGCGTGCTAAGTTTAACGGAGAGTTGGCCGAGTGGTCGGAGGCGCTTGCCTGCTAAGCAAGTGTGGAGGTTTC
>WUQU01000305.1 GCA_009889605.1 Candidatus Bathyarchaeota archaeon
TCTTTTGGCAAAGCGGGAATGGGGCGTTTATTCTATAGGGATTTTCTTCCCGTCAAGGTCGCGTTTAAAAACTCCAAACTCGCCCTTAACTGTGCTAAGCTTTTCTGCAGTGAAGACTGGGCCGTCCCTGCAAACGCGGTATTTGCCTATAACACAGCTTCCACATAGGCCTATGGCGCACCGCATTAATCGTTCTAAGCTTGCTTCAAAACTTATCCCGTATTTTTCTGTTAAGTTGAACACTTTCTGCACCATTTGTTCAGGGCCGCAAGCGTAAACCATGTCAAACTTTTCCCGCATCAAGAGAGCCTCTAAAGGCTGAGTGGCTAAGCCTTTAAAGCCGTAGCTCCCATCCTCTGTTGCAGCTAAAACATTTTCTCTGCCAAGCTGCGCGTACAGCTCCTCTAAGAAAAGCAGTTCTTCCCGTGCTTTTGCGCCTGTAACAAACGTGATTTTTACTTTTTCCTTAACAAGCGTTTTTGCCAAGAAAAACAGTGGAATGTTGCCTGTTCCGCCGCCGACCATGAGCACTCTGCCCCTTTTTAGTGTGAAGCTGTTTCCGAAGGGTCCCCGCACGCCTATAATTTCCCTAGCCTTTTTCTTGTGTAACGCCTCTGTGGCTTCGCCGACACGCTTAACCGCCACAGAAACGGCGCTGTTTTCTTTCACGTCTAAAATGCTTAAGGGGATTTCATCTACGCCTGGAATCCATAACATTAGAAACTGACCTGGTTTAGCCTTTGCGCAGTGGCTGTCTTTAAATGTGAAGGTTTTTACCGTTGGGCTTTCTGTTTTAACGCTTAGTATGCGAGTGGTTCGTAGCCTATTAGCTGCGGTGAGCCATGCCGACAGTTTCGTTCACGCTCCTAAACCCTTTTCTTTTCAGGTAAGCGTCTATACCCTTTGCTACGGTTTTGAAGACGTTTGGGCCTTTCTGGGCTATGGCAGTTCCAATTTGGACGGCGGTGGCGCCTGCAAGCATAAATTCCACAGCGTCTCGCCAGTTGGTTATGCCTCCGCACCCGATTATGGGTACTTTGACGCGTTCGTAAATTTCGTATACGCATCTTACGGCTATGGGTTTTATGGCTTGTCCGGATAACCCGCCTTTCCTATTGCCTAATATGGGCTTTGCAGTTTCCAAGTCTATAGCCATGGCTTTCACAGTGTTTATGGCAGTTAAGGCGTCTGCGCCTGCTTTAGCGGCTGTTTCAGCCATTTCCGCTATGTCTGCGACGTTTGGAGAAAGCTTGACGAAAACAGGCTTTTCCACATTTGCCTTAACTTTCTTAACTACTTCGGCTAAAACTTCTGGTTTCTGTCCGATTTCAGCGCCTGTCTCTTTAACATGGGGGCATGAAACATTAAGCTCCACTGCGTCTGCTCCGGCTTTGGCTGCCTTCACGGCTACTGTGGCGTATTCTTCGGCTGAAAACCCGTAAACACTCGCTATGAGGGGCACTTTAAGAACCGCTTTAGCCTCCCGTATGTCCTTCGTAAACTCTTCTATTCCAGGATTGGGAAGCCCCATGGCGTTTATTAGGCCGCAGTTTACCTGCACCACTGTTGGGTTTGCATAGCCCTTTCGGGGTTTAAGCCCCACAGACTTTGTGACAACTGCGCCTGCGCCGCCTTCAGCAATACTTTCAAGGGTGTCTGCCGAGTATCCAAGGATGCCTGAAGCCAACATAGTGGGATTGTTAAGGCGTAAGCCCGCCAAGTTAACGTTTAGCCGTTCTGTTTCCAAAGGGGTTTTCACCAGAGTCTTCCATTTTAGTTTATCAGTTTACATTGATAAGTTTAATTCTGCAAAGCCTAGAATTTCAGAATCCTTTATTTATGAAAGCCTAGTAGATATATCTGAAACTCTGAGGGTAGATGATGAAAGCAACCATAATCCAAACTTTGTTTGGGGTTCTTGCTTTTGACGAGTCAAACAGGCTTATTGCCCATGTAGTTTTTCCTAAAAAGCCTGAAGAAGCCGCTAAAACCATAATGGAAATCGATGCTGGAAAAGCCGTTAAAGAAGTCGCAGACTTGGTTAATCACTTGAAAAACAGCGGTTACACCTCTTTAATTTTTGAGAACGCCCTTTTAGCGGCGGAAGTTAAGGAAAAGTTCGGCGTTGCTGTTGAAGCCTCTAAAGTTTCTGAGGCTGGAGAAATTTTACGCTCAAACATGGAAGGATTCGCCATAGAAACAGGCTTTGTTAAGGATTGCGAAGAGCTGCGCCTTTGGACTCATCAAGTTTCAATGGAGATCGCCAAGCTTAAGGTTAAACGCGCTGTGGAGAAAAAAGACCTAATCGTAGCGCAGGCTATTCAGACACTTGACGACTTGGACAAGACGCTGAACCTTTTCATGAGCCGCATAAGAGAATGGTACGGCATCCACTTTCCAGAACTTGACCGCCTAATTGACAAACATGAAACCTACGCTAGGCTAGTGTTAAACCTTGGAAGCAGGGAAAACTTCACCTCTGAAAGGCTGGAAAAAGAGGGTTTACCTAAGACAAAAGCTGAACAAGTGGCGAACGCAGCTCAAAACTCCATGGGCGCTGACTTGGCTGAACCAGACCTAAAACAAATTCAAGAATTATGCAAAAGCGTGTTAAGCCTATACGAGCTTAGGCAAACCTTAGAAAACTATTTAGACGCAGCCATGGAAGAGGTGGCGCCGAACACGAAGGCTATAACTGGCTCGCTTTTGGGCGCACGGCTCATAGCGTTGGCTGGAGGCCTCACGAATTTGGCTAAAATGCCAGCGAGCACCCTTCAGGTTTTAGGCGCTGAAAAAGCCTTGTTTCGCTCATTGAAAACGGGCACTCGGCCGCCGAAACATGGAATAATCTTTCAACATTCGCTTTTGCATGAGGCGAAAAAGTGGCAGAGAGGTAAAATTGCCCGTGCCTTGGCTGGAAAACTCGCCATAGCCGTGAGAACCGACGTTTTCGGCGGCAGATACATAGGCGAAGAGTTGAAGGCTGACTTGGAAAAACGCATTGAGGAAATCCGACAAAAATACGCTGAACCTCCAGCATTGCCGGAAAGAAAGCCTAAACCATCTAGACGTGAAAAGAAGTGGAGAAAGAAGAAACATGCACATTAAACCCCATCCCCAGTTTCCCAAAATATTCCAAGTAACCCTTGAAGACGGCAGCCAAAGACTAGCCACAATAAACCTTACTCCTGGAAGAAGCGTTTACGGAGAAAAACTTGTACGCTTTGAAGGCGTAGAATACCGCCTATGGGACCCGTTCCGAAGCAAACTGGCCGCAGCAGTCCTCAAAAACGTCAAGGCAGTTCCCATAAAGCCGAACATTCAAGTTCTATATTTGGGCGCTGCTTCTGGAACCACTGCAAGCCACGTTTCAGACATAGTTGGCGAGAAAGGCCATGTATACTGTGTCGAATTTGCCTCAAGAGCCATAAGGGAACTCATTAACAATGTATGCGCGTATAGGCTTAATATGACGCCGATTCTTGAAGACGCCCGCTTTCCAGAGAAATATGCGACTTTCATCCGCGGCAAGGTTGAAAGCATCTACTGTGACATAGCCCAGCCGGAACAAGCCAAAATCCTTGCAGACAACGCTGACTTTTTCCTTAAAGAGCAAGGCTGGATAATGCTTGCTGTTAAAGCCCAAAGCATAGACGTGACAAAGGAACCTTCAGAAATTTACAGACGCGAAGTTAAAGTTTTAGAGGCAAGGGGCTTTCAAATAGAGGATGTTGTCCACCTGGAACCCTATGATAAAGCTCATGCCATGATAGTGGCAAAAACCTAGAAAAGCAGAGAATAACCTTATATCCGCGAGTGTATTTGATGTTTCTGTGATAGGTCAATGACCTCTAGGGAGATGGGAAAAGTAAAGGCTGCAGAGGCTGTCTTGAAAGAGGCCGGCTTTACCGTCTCCCAGAGATGCCGTTCTAGACCAAGCTGTTTCGACATTGCAGCTAGAAAAGACGATTCAATTATTTTGATAAAGGTTAAGCCGGACATTGGATGCGTCTCCCCCTACGATTCTTTGGAGTTAAGGATAATTTCAGAAAGTGTCTCAGCCGCGTCGCTTTTTATCAGCGAAAAAACCCGTGAAAAACCATTGGAAGATGACACTGTCTATTTAAGGTACAATGTTTTGGCTGTTACCTCTAAAACTTTTGAAAATATTGTGTTAAGGCAAGTTTACCCGCTAATTCAAGCTGGCCCCGGAGGCTATTACGTAGAGATTGATGGAGAGGCAATTAAAAGGAGAAGACAAGAGTTAGGCTTGTCAGTTGGCGATGTTACATAAAAAGTGGGTATCTCCCGTAGAACTCTTTATGGTTATGAAAGGGGAATGGCTAAGGCATCAGTGGCGGTCGCCTACAATCTGCTCTGCACTCTTGGAGTTCCAGTTGCTAGAACTGTAGACATTTTTGATGTACCTAAAAGCCATCGGAAACCGTTTATGGCGAAGGCTAGAGGAATGGTTACACGGAACAAGCTTCTGCAAAGGATTTGCAGAAAGCTTGCCCGCTACAATATTGTGGCTGTTAAGAGAGCTCCTTTTGACTTTGTCGTTGCAGTTCCAGAGGAGAATATGCGGATAATTGGAGGAGTTGCAGATGAACACGAAGCAACATTAAATCAAAGGGTTGATGAAATTTTAAGCCTCAGCAAGGTTGTTAAAGCTCACCCTGTCCTTGTGACAGAAAATCTAAAACCCTTGGACAAGGATATTCCATGCATCTCCAGCGAAGAACTCTCAAAAATAAAACGCCCAGAAGACCTTTGCAAAAATTAAAGAAGCTTTTTTTGCCTAGAATCGTTTTCCATTTTAAGCTTTTTAGCGGGTTTCCAAGATTTCCTTACAAAGTCGGGATATTTTCCTAACCTTTCTAGGCATTGTTGCAGAAACCTTAAAGTTTTTGGATCTGTTGGATAACCGCATCCTAGATCACCATATTTAGCTTTTAACTCTTCAATTTCTTTATCCCTTTCAACCTTGGCTATTATCGAGGCAGCGGAGACCACTGAATATTTTCTGTCAGCCTTGTGTTCTGAAATTACTTCAACTTTGAAGGATAAGTTTTCGAGAATATGCTGTTTGAAACGTTCCTCCAAAACGTCTGAAGCGTCCACATAGACAATGTCTGGCTTAAGCTGCTCGATAACTTTCGCCATGGCTTGCGCCTCCAACCTGTTAAGCCTATGAAGCTTTCTGCCAGTTTCAACAACTTTGTCGATTTCTGCCGGCGAAAGTTTTACAACAGCATACTTTAGGGCTAGCTTTTTAATTTCAAAAGCCAAGTTTTCCCGTCTGCTTGGAGACAAAAGTTTCGAGTCCTTTACGCCCAGCTGAATAAGCTTTGACAAATCCTTCTCTTCAATTAGAATTCCCGCGATAACCAACGGTCCTACAACCGAACCGCGTCCAGCGTCGTCGACACCGGCAACCAGCATGAAAGCACTTCTCTCCATTCAATGTTATTTACTTTTGCTCTAGTCCTTTGGGCTTTGAGAGGCGAATTCTATGGCTTGAAGCAGTCCCCTAGCCATGTCCAGAAGATTTGCTAGGATCACTAACGCTAAAATTGGCAAGAACTCAATTGTCAAGTTAAGTTCTTCGATGCTAAATGATATTGAACCAAAGTTTGTGGCGTATGCGAAATAGGCTATTAGAAAGAAAGCTCGCATAATTGTGAAGACATACTTGTAAATGGTTCCTTCGCTTAACGTTGTTGTGAACGTGAAGAACAGCGTGGCCCAAGCAAAAATTGCGAAGGATGTGGGATATTGCGGGTAGACTGCAGAAAACGTTGAGGTGAAAAACCATAGAATAAGAAAGACTGCTCCTACAATAGCCGTTATAAACGTTGCCTTAGCAATTCTAAAGACAAGCTTTCTGCGGGTCCACGTGGTTTCAGCTTCGCTCATGGCAGCTCCCACGCTTCCTCTAATATTTGCATGTCTGCAAAATATAGGCGCAGCACCCCTTCACGTGTTATCTTTGAAGGGTTGTTTATTGTCACCGCAAAGGAATCTTCAAATGATTCTTGAGAAGGCACATTTACATTCCGTGTAGTTGAACCTATGAGTTCTCCTTCATAATTGTAAAGCTTCGCTGAAAGCAATCCGTTAACTTGGAAAAATGCACGGTTTTCAAAACTTATAGAGGCTGATAAAACGTGGCTTGCGTTATTGTAGGTGATGCTGTGGACGGCTAGTTTGTGAAATGGCGCACCCCAGGATATTGTGGATCCCGTGGAGGCTTGGAATGCTATAGCTGAAGCCACACTAAAACGTAAAGACGCGTTGATATTCAGCTCTGTATCTTTTGTTAAAAGTTCCATGTTCTTGGAGAGCAGTTCTTCTAGGCTTAGAGAAAAGTTACAATTGGAATCCACCATTTCGCCTGCAAGGATGTTTGGCAATTTTGCCGATGAGGTGGATAACGTCTCGTTTTTCATGAAAATTTTTAGTTCAACCTCCACGTCTGTAAGGTCGTAAAAACCAGTGTTGTCAATGTAGAAGGGGATGGAGAGAAAAAGATTTCCGTTGGATATGGAGCCCATTGGTTCTTGGATGCCAACGCCTTTTGCTTCAATGATTTCGATAAGCGAGAATGCCACAGTAACTGGCAATACTAGTATGATGATCAATTGAAGTGTCATTATTCATCAACTACTCCATAAGGTCTAGCTCCAATCTGACCTCGCGAACCTTTAGGTGGTTTTAGTTTTCCAGTTTGTTCTTCGTATGAGATTAGCATAA
>WUQU01000306.1 GCA_009889605.1 Candidatus Bathyarchaeota archaeon
AAAGCAACAAGGAAGAATGGGTCCCTCCGAAGAATTTCGGAGGGACGTTTTTTATTTCCAAACAAACTAAAGGAGGTTACTGATATGCTCAAGGATTTAAGCAGCAAAAAGGATTATCGAATTTCAGAACTCATTGTGGAAAGGTATTTTCAGAAGTTAAAAGCAAATCTCGAGGTAGACGTTGCCATTGCAGGTGCAGGTCCAAGTGCATTAGCACTTGCTATCGAACTGTCTAAAGCTGGGAAGAAAGTTGCAATCTTTGAAGCCAAGAACGAGCCCGGCGGTGGAATTTGGGGTGGCGGAATGATGTTCAACGAATTGGTTTTGGAAAGCGAGTTAGAGGGTTTTTTAAAAGAATATTCTATAAAATATGTCAAGCATAGCGATTTGATAACCGTTGATTCCGTGCACTTTGCGTCCGCACTGCTGTATCATGCAACCCTAAACGGTGCTGTTCTTTTCAATAACGTTTTTGTCGAAGATTTGGTTATGTACGATAAACGCATTTGTGGTGTGGTTATTAATTGGCTTCCAACAGTCAAAGAAAGGCTCCATGTCGATCCGATTACTGTCGTTGCTAAATTTACCGTCGATGGTACCGGGCACCCAGCTAACCTTGTCAGGTTACTATCAAAACGCGGAATTATGATGAGTGTCACAGGTTCGACGGAGAACCTTTGCAGCTGTGGTACTGTCGATTACGAATTTCCAATGGATGCAGAAAATGGTGAAAAGTTCGTTGTTGAAAATACAAGAGAGGTTTATCCCGGACTTTACGTGATGGGAATGGCTGCAGTGAGCGTTGGTGGTGGTCCAAGAATGGGACCAATATTCGGCGGGATGATTTTCTCAGGTATTCGTGCAGCAGAGTTAATATTGTCTGAATTGAAGAGATTGGAATAAAAAAAGGTGGTGAAGAACATGCCTACTCAAATGCAAGCTGCTATAAATGGTATAGTTACTGATGAAATCAGAAAGTGTTCCGAAAATGAAGGACTTCCCGTTGAATATATTTTGAAGAAACTTTCACAAGGAAAGGCAATTATTCCAAAAAACAAGCTTCATAAAATTTCCAAACCAATGATAGTTGGAGAAGGCTTTTCTGTAAAGGTTAATGCAAATATAGGAACTTCTGTGGGATACTCGTCTTTAGAAGAAGAACTGAGAAAGCTTGAAATCGCAATTTCCGCAGGTGCTGATGCTGTCATGACGCTCTCTACTTGGGGAGACCTTTCAAAGATTCGGCAAACAATTGTTGAACATTCTCCAATTCCTGTTGGTTCTGTACCGATATACGACTCTGCAGTCAAAGCATACGAAAGTGGTAAGAACGTTGTGGATTTTACGGAAAAAGATTTCATTGATATGGTATACGCTCATGCCAAGGATGGTATAGATTTTATGACAATCCATGTTGGAGTAACACAAAGAGTTTTGGAAAAACTCAAGAAAAGCAAAAGGGTTCTAAGAATAGTTAGCCGTGGGGGATCTATCATTGCTGGTTGGATGATACAAAATAGAAAGGAAAACCCATTTTACGAACATTTTGACGAAATTTTGGACATTGCAGCGGAGTTCGATGTGACACTCAGCCTTGGTGATGGAATGAGACCAGGAGCTGTGGTGGATGCAACTGACCCTCAACAAATTGAGGAATTATTCGTCATGGCGGAGTTGGTTGATATGGCAAGAAAAAAAGGTGTCCAAGTTATGCTTGAAGGACCTGGACATGTGCCACTAAATGAAATAGAGACAAACGTTAAGTTGATGAAGAAAGTAGGAAACGGTGCGCCAATCTTTTTACTTGGACCCCTTCCAACAGATAGAGGCGTTGGGCACGACCATATAGTTAGTGCCGTAGGGGCTGCTTTGGCAGCTTACTATGGCTGTGATTTCATATGCTACGTAACACCAGCAGAACACGTTGCTTTACCAGATGAAAGTGATGTGAAATATGGTGTTATAGCTTCAAAAATTGCTGCAGTAATTGCAGATGTTGCGAAAGGAAATAAGAAGGCTTTGGAAC
>WUQU01000307.1 GCA_009889605.1 Candidatus Bathyarchaeota archaeon
AGCTTTTGTTTTTACATTCCTGTAGATACATTTTTCTTGTATTTTGCCCATTTGCTGTTATTATTATACCACTCTGTGTTTTCTTTCGCAAGCTGTTTTGATTTTTATTTTGATTTTGATAAGCATAATCTGCATCATGGTTATCATATCAGATATTTTCTTCTGCCATGCCGGTCTTTTATCATACCTGTTGTCCAGTAGTTCTCTTACCCGTATGAGCTTAGTTTGCAATGTTATATCACCCCTATTATCTCAATATTCTCTGTATTGTGCCAAAAATCCTTTCCTTCTCAAGGTCGACATTCTGTATCTGTACCACCACCTTTGTACCGATTGTTGGTATTTCTCTTGCATTTGAGTATGGCGGACACAGGCACTGCTTACCATCGTCGAGTTTCACCAGAAATCCATAAGGTGCGATTGCATCTACTGGTGCAACAAGTACTTGTCCTACCTGTACCGACGGTGGTGTGTCCCACGGGTTCGGGTATGCCTGCTTTACGCTTATTCGTGGTGGATCCTTGCTTATTACCTTTGCCTTGACCCTGTCTGCTATTTTGAAGTGTCTTCTCAGGTCGTTGGTGTAATTCCACAGCATTTCTTCTGCTGGCAGGGCAAATTCATACCCGAGCACTTCAACAAATGCGTTGCGTGGTGTTACTCCTGTTATCCTGCCTTCAACAATATCACCTTCCTTTATTTTCTCCTGCCAGATCTTTCTTCGCTTCTCCATTGCTTTCACTCTTGAAACGTGAAATCTGCCATTCTCCTGGGCTATCACTACAAACTCAATCAAAGCCCCAAGCAATGCGTCTGCTTTGTTTTTTACCTGCTCCTGCAGTCCAAGTTCCGCTTCATCGCAGTACAGTCTCAGTCCTTTCCATCTCACCACCGCATACCATTTGCCATCTTGCTGCTCTTTCGTGATAACTTCTCCCAGTAGAATCCTTCCTGTCTTCAAAGCTTGCTGAAGTTCTTGTATTCTCTTATCTGTTTTTGTCTGTGTGTTTTGCACTGTTAATCTCCCCTTTCCTTGCAAACTTATTGTCCTTTCTAAAAAAATCAGGGTCTGAACTTTTGAAACTCCAGACCCTATAACAATTCCTCATCGTCTGTTGATGTGTCGGTAACTACTTGCCCAGTAGCTGGAGTATCAACTACTGGTGATGGGGTTGGAACAGTTTGTGTTTGAATAGTAGTTGTTGCTGGTTGTGGCTGGACTACTCTCCCACCGGTTTGCGGTACTGTCATGGTTGTACTGCCCGGCCCTGCTGTGTTCTGGCTTGGCTGCTGGCTCAAAACTTCTGCTGCCCACGGTCTTATATACTCCTTCACCGGTCGGGCAGTTAATTCCCTGCTCTCTTTCAACTCGCTTATATCCACTTTCTCTACAATAAGCGGTTTGTGTCCCCTTACCATCACTATCGCCTTCTCGTTCTCAAATCTCAGCACTTCATCTTCCGTCAAAAGCTGTCTTTTACCCACAGACTGCGTTATTCGTTCTATCTCTGTCAAACCTTCAAGCCCGCTTTGCCTCGATACTGACCTTGTGTGTATCGATTTTGTTCCCAGTAGCATAGACACATATTCCGCTGTCTTTAAATCGTTCGCTCCCAGGAAAAACTTCGTGTCGCAACATCCTATTATGTTCTCCCAATCCTGTGGATATATTTTTGCCAGCTGCCCTAAACTCTGAAAGATTACACTACAGTGTAATCTTCTGGAACGTATCGTCGCTATCTTCTCCTGGAAGTCCGGTATCTCACCAATGTTAGGAAACTCGTCAAGCAAAAAGTACACTTCCCTTGCTCTTATCTCTGGTTCTGTTGTTGTATCGTGCAGGTTCACAAGCTTGATAAACAGGAAACTAAAAAACAGTGAGCTCAAGAAAGAAAATGCTCTGTGCGTGTCGCTTATGATACAAAAATATGCGACTTTCCTCTTCTTTGGCGCTTCTAAATCTATGTCACTCACTTCCGTCATCTTCTGGACAAGCCTGTTCTGAAACACCTGCAGTCTTGTACCAAGTCCTATGATAACCCCTGTTCTTACCTG
>WUQU01000308.1 GCA_009889605.1 Candidatus Bathyarchaeota archaeon
CCACCGCAAAACCGATGCCAATACTTCCACCGGTGATCACCGCTACCTTTCCAGAAAGACCAAGGTCCATGGTATCACCTCAAGGCAAAAGATTTTTAGATATCCTAGCAGAAAGAAGGGAATACTAGGAAGATTCGAGAAGAGTGGGTTACCTTACTTAATCGCTCCCATGGTTAAGCCCTTTACCAAGTTCTTCTGGACGAGGGAAGTGAAAATAATCATGGGTACCATTGCTAAAACTCCCGCAGCTGCCATATGACTCCACATAATACCGGTTTCCCGAACAAACCCTGTGAGCGAAACTGGAACGGTTTGAGCTCTTGTTCCTGTAAGAATGAGGGCGAATAGAAATTCATTCCAGGAAAAGATAAAGGTAAAGATGCCAGTAGCTGCAATGCCAGGGGCAATAAGCGGAAGAGCAATATACCAAAAAGCTCCCAGAGGAGAACAACCATCAACCATGGCACTTTCCTCTATCTCCTTAGGAATTTCTTGGAAAAATCCTCGCAGCAACCACACTGCAAAGGGGATGTTAAAAGTACAGTATGCAAGGACAAGGGCTGTTCTAGTATCAAGCAGGCGCAGGGTACGCATAATGATGAATATAGGAATAGCCGCAGCTATCGGAGGGGTCATACGTATAGAGAGAATCCAGAACGCAATGTCTTTCGAACGCTTGAAGCGGAAACGAGCCAAGCCGTATGCGGCAAAAGAACCCACAGAAAGCGCAATAGCTGTGCTTACAGCAGCCACAAACAGGCTGTTTGCCAAGTAGTTACCAAAGGGGACAAGCCCAAAAATCTCTTTATAGTTCGTCAAGACAGGCCTAAAAATCCAGACAGGCGGATATCGAAGAGCATCGACATTAGTTTTGATCGAGGTTAAAAAGAGCATTACCGAGGGGAAAAAAATCCATATAAAGACAATGGCGATAAGGAAGCCAAAAATAACTTTTTGTACTACAGCCTGATTTTTTCTCGTCATAATTCTTCACCTGCTCTTAAGTAGCGTATCAGAATCTGCGTAATAACAATAATGATGATGAGCAGAAGGTAAGATAAGGCCGAAGCCTGCCCAATATGAAAGAACTTGAAACCGTACCTATAAGTATAGTAGCTTAACACTTCCGTACTCATTCCTGGACCACCTTTTGTAAGGACAAAGATCAAGTCGAATGCCTTGAATGCATCCATCATCCGTAACAACACAACCACAATAATAGTAGGTTGCAGAAGAGGAAGCGTAATGTGCTTAAAAATCTGAAAGGATGAAGCTCCATCCACAATCGCTGCTTCAAAGGGATCACGAGGTAGGGCCTGAAGACCAGCAAGTAAAATCAGCGCCATAAAAGGCGTCCATTCCCACACATCTGCCATAATAACGGAAGGAAGTGCCAAGGAGGGGTCACCAAGCCAGTTTAAAGGCCGAAAACCAAAGAGCTCTAAAAAGTAGTTCAGCGTTCCAAGCTCTGGGTTATAGAGCAATCGCCACATAATACCAACTACAACAGGCGTCATGGTAGAAGGAATAACAAGCGCTGTTCGATAAAATCCTATCCTGGAGAGAGGGCGGTTGAGAAGAAGCGCAATGCCAAGACCCAGAGCAAGTTCTATCCCAACTACCGCAAGAACGTATATCAGTGTAACACGAAGCGAAATCTTAAAATATGGGTCTTGAAACAGGGCATAGTAATAGTTACGTAAACCTACGAATTGCCAACTTCCCCCTTTTATAAGATTCCAATCACAAAAGCTCACCCCCAACGAGTAAATCATGGGGAAAATGACAAGGAAAAGAAGAATGAGCACAGCTGGACCAATAAAGAGAAAAATAAAAAAC
>WUQU01000309.1 GCA_009889605.1 Candidatus Bathyarchaeota archaeon
GGCCTCAGCGGTTTGTCTGATTCGAGTAACACTTTGAATACAAGTTCTTTCTTGTCCATGATTACACCCCCTACATTAAATTCGTTCCACAGTATTTATTATATCATGAGTCATTTACCTAACGTTTTCGTTTACCCTCAAATAAACGTTTGCAACAACAACAGCGATAATGGCAAGAAGAGCTATCGGATATACGACATACTTGTAGCTTCCAAATAAGTCTTTGATTATGCCAGCTGATAGATTTCCAAAAATTGCGCCAAAACCGTATGCGGTAAATACAATTCCATAGTTTTGACTTTGATATTTATTCCCAAAGAACTTCGAAGTTAGATACGGCGCCATTGCGAGCCATCCACCGAATGTTAACCAGAAGAGTGAGAATGAAACTACGAAAGAGATTGGAGAATGAGTATACGCCAACAACAAAGATGATAAAATAACCAAGACATAGGATACCGAAATCGTTACTTGTGGTAAGATAATGTCTGACAACAAGCCAAAAAGCGGCCTGCCTATTCCGTTAAATGCCGAAAAGATAGCGGTTAAAATGGGCATCGTCTTTTCGTCAATCCCTATAACCTCTTCTCCGAAAGGTGCGGTGATTCCGATGATCATCAATCCGATAAACGTACTTGCCATAAAGCAAAACCAAAGTGCATAGAATTTTTTATTTTTGAGCATCTGTCTTGGAGAAGTCGAACCATCGTTGCTATCTGATTCAAAACCAGAATCTTTCGGAAATTTGAATGGTATAGACAGCAGCGTGATCAAGAGCAGAAAAGCCATTCCCAAAATCCTAAATGCAGGAAAGACTCGGTAGGAAGTAATCAACTTTTTAGCCAATGGCGCTGTGAGAAACGGTGAAAGCCCAAATCCAGCGATGAGAACTCCCAAAGCTAGTCCTTTTTTCTCGTTGAACCACTTTGAAACAACACTTATTGGTATCCCATAAGCGATCCCAACACCACTGCCGGCAACAACACCGTAGGTTAGTACGAGTTGCCATAAACCCTCCGAAAACGATGCAAGTATCCATCCAAGTCCAACTAATATACCGCCGAAAATTAGGACGTTTCTCGGGCTGTGCTTAGCTACTAACTTGCCACCAACAGGCATCAACAAAGAGTAAAATGTCAAAAAGAACATGAATGGCAAGCTACTTTCAACCGAAGAAAGACCCATCATGTTCTCAAGCGGTTTTCTGAATATGCTCCACGAGTACACAGTTCCAAGACAGATAAATATGACTATCCCAAAGACGACGTAAATCCATCTTGATTTCATGTTTTACCCCCTTCTGTGACTTATTAATTTATATATGCTATAATTTAACGAGGGGTGATGTTATGAATATGCCAAAACCTAAGATAGTTGTAAGCCGCTGCTTTTTCGAACACACAAGGTATGACGGAGGGATTATTTCAAGCGAAATTGTGAAAAAGTTGGAAAAGTACTGCGAATTCGTAAGGGTTTGTCCAGAGGTTGAAATTGGTCTGCCAATTCCAAGAGAGCCGATAGACGTATTTTTAATCAACAACGAACTGAAGCTTTTGAACAAAGCCCGTACGGTTGACTTGACAAACAAAATGTACAACTTTGCGGATGGATTTTTGGAAAACGTAAAAGGCATCATAGACGGCATGATACTAAAGTCGAAGTCTCCATCGTGTGGTTTAAACGATGCAAAGCTGTACGGTGAAAATGGGCGTGTTGTTTCAAAGACCGCAGGTCTTTTTGCAAAGACGATGGTTGAAAAATTACCAGAAATAGCCATAGAGAGCGAAATGCGACTTACAAATGACAAAATAAGGTTCGAATTCTTCACTTTCATTTTCAAACACGTAGAGTTCAGAAGCATAAAATCGAAGAATGAACTCATTGAATTCCACTCAAAGAACAAGTATCTGTTCCTTGCAAAGAACGAGAAGATTATGAGAGACATGGGAAGACTCGTTGCACAGAAAGGCTTTAATAACGAAACGCTCAAAGAATACCACAGCATGTTAGTTAAATTACTTAAAACTCCAATTAAGAGAAGTAAAATCATCAACATGCTGTTGCATGTGTACGGGCATTTTAAGGACATTATAAACCTCGAGGAAAAGGCGTATTTCATGGATTTAATCGAAGATTATAAGAACGGGATTGTAAATCTGCAATCGGTTCTCAGCGTATTAAAATCTTGGGCAATCAGGCATTCGGAATCATATATTAAGAATCA
>WUQU01000310.1 GCA_009889605.1 Candidatus Bathyarchaeota archaeon
CAAGACTATTTTAGAAGTGTTGAATATAAAGGATTTTTACATAAGTATAGTTCACAAGCAGATAGTTATTATATATTGGGATACTATACACATCTAATTGCTGATGAAATATGGCTGAAGGGTTTTTTATCTTCCTTGGCTGAGAAACAGAATGGATGCCGATAAAGAATTACATGGTTTATATCATAATGATTTCAGAATACTTAACGGAAAATTATTGGAGCACTACAGTTTTAGAGATGAATTGAGAAAGACGCTATATTACATCCAACAATCAGTGATTTACAAGAGGTTAAGTCCAAAGATGTTGAGGAATTCATTCCTTATGTACTGGGAGATATGGAGTGCGAAAGGGAAGTTGTAAATCAAAAACTTAATGTTTTTACGTTTGATCAGATAGTAGGCTACATAGAAACATCAGTTGATATGGGGTTATTGAAATTAAAACAGGCTGCCATCCTACACCGGCTGCACTCTGCTCGCGAATGGTTCGCCCATCTTTAGAAGGAGAGTGTCCTGAATGTTACGGAGGTAAAGCCTATCGAAGAGGCCAGCAATGCCGCAGCGCTCACATTTAAGTGAATTTTCGCCGATAGACCCGTTAAGCTGAACCGTATCACAAGTAGGGCGAAATTTGGAACTGAGAGTCCTTACGGCGCGTGGGTTTTGCAAGAGGAAGAGATGGAATCTTACAAGTGTAGAGGTTCTCTCAGCCAATGGAAAAGCCCAAACCAATTTAGCAATTCCTTATTGTTGACAATAAGTAAACGAACATTTATTATTGTTTCATGCGATACAGAGATGATAACAAAGTCGAAGCCATATTCGACGCGACAGTACAGCTAATTAACGAGATTGGTTTCGCAGAAACGTCGATATCCAAAATTGCCAAAAGAGCGAGTGTATCTGCAGCGACGATTTATATTTACCATGAGAACAAAGAGGATCTGCTTTACAAGACCTACTTGAAGATTAAAAGTAAGATGAGCGAGAGAATGTTTCAGGGGGTGGATCATACCCGAACAGTTCACGAACGGTTTGAGGCTATCATCCGCAACTATGTTGATTTTATCCAGTCCTTCAAAGAATATTTTTTATTTCTGGAGCAAATAATGAATTCACCTTTGCCCCAAAAATGGTGCCTAGAGGATACTGTAAGTCAGTTTCAACCGATCTTCGCGATGTTTGATGACGGCATTCGA
>WUQU01000311.1 GCA_009889605.1 Candidatus Bathyarchaeota archaeon
AAGAGGAAAATTAGAATTGAAGAATATATTTAAATTACCATTCTTGTATGCTATTATCTTAGGTTGGTTGCTTGGCGGGTTGGGGATATCTTACAAACAATTGCCGGGCGGAGTTCTTACAGCGTTCAACTGGATAAAAGAGATGGCGATTCCTTTCTTGCTTTTACAAGTTGGCTTGGGGATTTCAAGGATTGAATTCGCAAGGTCTGACATCAGGAGTTATGCACAAATGGTAATTGAGCGACTGATACTCATTCCGCTCGTGTTATTTCCGTTAGGATTCATTTTTAAAGGACTTGAGGCGAAAGTCTTTCTTTTAGAGTGTGCGATGCCCATAGGTGTCAACAGTGTAGTTGTTCTCGGCGCATTTAAAAAGGACCTTGTTCCAAAAGCCGGTGTCAGTGTTGCTGTCACGACACTGTTTTCTTTAATAACCTTGCCATTATGGGCTTATATCTTCGAAAAAGTGTTTGGATGAGTTGAATGATAATATAATTCCCGAAGGGAGGAAAGAGCGTGTACTTACAAGATGTTATTAAAACTTTGGATGAGTTTTGGGCAAAGCAAGGTTGTTTCATTGAACAACCATACGATATGGAAATGGGAGCAGGAACGTTCCACACCTCGACATTCTTTGGAGTATTTAGAAACAGACCGTGGAATGTTGCATTTGTTCAACCGAGCAGAAGACCAACGGACGGAAGATATGGCGAGAATCCTAACAGGATGCAAAGATTTTATCAATACCAGGTAATCCTAAAACCACATCCTGAAAAATCGCAAGAACTGTACCTTGAATCTCTGAAGGCTCTCGGTATAAATCCAAAAGAACACGATATAAGGTTTGTTGAGGACAACTGGGAATCTCCAACGCTTGGTGCCTGGGGAATCGGCTGGGAAGTCTGGCTCGATGGTATGGAGATAACCCAGTTTACATACTTTCAACAAGTTGGTGGGATTTCTTTGAAAGAGATACCACTCGAGATAACGTACGGTGTAGAAAGGATAGCTATGTATCTGCAAGGTGTTGACAACGTTTATGACGTCATGTGGAATAAGGACGTAAAGTACGGAGAACTTTTCAAAGAGAATGAAAGACAGTTCTCGATATATAACTTTGAAGAAGCCGATACAGACGCACTATTCACGTTGTATGATATATACAGAAAGCAATTTGATAAGCTCATAGAGAAAGGCTTAATATTTCCCGCTTACGAGCAGTTGTTAAAATGTTCGCACACGTTTAACTTGCTCGATGCAAGGAACGCAATCAGCGTAGCTCAGAGGCAGACGTTCATAAGGGATATAAGGACAATGGCGAGCAAATGTGCGAAGATGTACGTTGAGACGGAGGGTGGTTCCGATGACAAACAATGAATTCTTCTTTGAAATAGGGGTGGAAGAACTACCGACAACGGAAGTAAAAGGTATAATCCAGCAACTGAATGAGAAGTTGTCTGAATCTCTAAAAACCGAGGGGCTTGAATACAAGGAAGTAAAAGTATTCGTAGCTCCAAGAAGATTCGGGTTTGTAATTAGTGGACTTTCAGATAGTGCTCCGGATAAAACTGTTGAAAAGAAAGGACCAGCAGTTAACGCTGCTTACGATAAAGATGGGCAACCAACGAAAGCACTTTTAGGATTCTTGAAATCGAACGAAGCGGCGCTTGAAAACGTCAAAATAGTTGATAACTATGTCTACATTACAAAAGTCCAAAAGGGTGTCTCTGCAAGAGAGGCTCTAAAAAAGATGGTGCCGAGTATAATTTACAGCCTAAGATTTAGAAAGCCAATGAAGTGGGGAAAAGGA
>WUQU01000312.1 GCA_009889605.1 Candidatus Bathyarchaeota archaeon
ATTCATTTCAAAGAATAGAGTTTCTAACACGATTTATATGTATTTTTCTCTACCAAAGGAACACTGGGGAATTGTAAGCAAAGGTGCGATAACGTTGAACGGGATAAGTTTGACGATCGCTTCTGTTTCGCTTGATACGTTCAGTGTTCAAGTTATCCCTCATACATATGAACATACTAATCTCAAATACATGAAATCTGGAGAGCAAGTCAATTATGAAATCGATATCTTGGCGAAATACACTTGGAGGTGTTTAGAGTGGAAGAAAGCATTTCTAAACGAAAATACAGAACTTTAGATGATATGATTTCGACAGTAAGAAATGAATTTTTGCAAGGTAAACCAGTAATCGTAATCGACAGCGAAAGGGAAGTTGAGGGCGATTTCGTCTTTCCTGCAGAAATATGCACGGCCGAGACAATGAATTTTATAACTACCGTAGGCAAAGGCTTACTCTGCGTTGTTGGTCGTGAAGAGGAATTAATCAAGAGAGGTTTCTTTAAGCTGCCTTCGAACTTTGGCGCAAATTATTTTGTTCCCATAGATTATCCCGACATGTCAAGCAACTACAAAACCGGCATCCCTGCTTGCGAAAGAGCACTGACTTGTAGAATGTTTTCAGATGAAAAATTGAATCTTTCAGAATTCAGGTATCCAGGTCATGTGACGGTTATTGGAGCAAAGGAATTTTCGGTTAGAAAAGGACATAGTGAAGCGTCTGTAGAGCTTGTAAGACTTGCAGGTTTTAAGCCATATTCTGTGATAATTGAAATCTTGGATAATAATGGAGATTCGCACGATCTGGACTACTTGTACGAAATGTCTGAAGAGCATGGATTGCTTATTTTGGATATTATCGACATATGGAATATGTATGTAAAGAACGAACAGTTGATAAAGCCAATTGCAAGAGCAAAATTGCCAACAAGATATGGAATGTTTGAAATAGTATCATTTCAAAATCTGCTTGACGGCAAAGAGCATTTTGCTGTTATCAAAGATTGGGGAGACAAAATACCAGTGGTTCGTATTCATTCGGAGTGTGTTACAGGTGATACCTTAAGCTCTTTAAGATGCGACTGCGGTTCACAATTGGAAAAGGCTCTAAAAATTATAGCAGAGCATGGCGGTGTCCTGGTCTACCTTCGTCAAGAAGGACGAGGAATTGGCATTTCGAGAAAGATAGAAGCTTACCGGCTCCAAGATAGCGGACTTGATACATATGATGCGAATGTTGAAATCGGTAG
>WUQU01000313.1 GCA_009889605.1 Candidatus Bathyarchaeota archaeon
CAGTTTCTGTATATGCATCGGGTCAAGTCCCACAAGAGATGGAGGATGTAATTAGAAAAGACTTGGAAAGGTTCAAGCCATCTTTAGTGGAAAGTAAAAGTTTTAAAATATCCAGTGAGAAAGAGACAGATGATGTGGATCTGGGGCTAGCGGGTAAATATTACGTCATTGAACCTAGTGCTCTGACCTCGGTATATGGGGATGATTTTTTTGATTTTGCTGGGTACATATTTTCCCTTGAAGGTACCGGTGGCAGTCAGGGAGTAGTATTTACTGACACTCAGGCGAAGGGAATAACAAAAGCTTCGGATGACTTCACTTTTGTTGATGATTTGCATAAAGCTAAACAAATGGTGGGCTTTAATCAAGACAGTAAGGTTATTTATGATAATAGATTAAGCCTATATGCTTTGGTCACAAATGTTGATGGGAAAGATGTAGTAGTACCATTTGATGAAAGTATAAGCTTGCCGGATTTAAAGCCATTCATTGAGTATAATGCAAATGAACTCAGAGAAATGCTTATTGCTCAGGCAGAAGCGGAAGCTAATGAAAATGCTGATATTGATCCTACTGACCGTCCTTCCGCTGGCTCTACAACAGACACCAAGAACACTCCTCCTGCATCAAACACCTCAGAAAATGCAGTTTTACTCTCAGCTTCAGTTGGTGCACTCATAATAGCGGGGACTGGTTATATGTTGATGCGAAGAAACAGAAAGAATTAGTTCCCGATCATACTCTGGTAATCCCGTATAAACGTCGTCTCGATCATGACGCTTTCTTCGTCTGGTTCCAGCAAACTATTTTCAGAAATCTAGTCCCGGATACCTGGTTTATCCAAAATGTATCTTTAAAAGACTGCCCCTCAAGTGAACATACTTAAGGGGCAGCTTTTTTTATAGGACTGAGATACATTATGTATACAATTATATGAAAATATTGTCTAAATTTGGCTACTAGATTATACTGAATTGGCCGGATGGTTAAAAATTGAAATAACATGCCGGGCAGAAGAGGTGAGAACACCTTACATGTTTTGAGCACAATTAGC
>WUQU01000314.1 GCA_009889605.1 Candidatus Bathyarchaeota archaeon
ATTTCCACGGCTAAACCTCCCTACTTCAAGCACTTCCCATTCGCCTCTTACAAGTTTAGATGCTGGGTAGAAGCTATCAGCCCCTGCACGTGCAGAAGCAAGGACGGTTAAAGGCGAGCCTCATCGCCTCAACAAGCTTAAAAAATAAAACCACTAAATAAATAAAATATTATCGAAGAATATTAAAAAAAAATAAATAATTAGATAATAGTGAGTACATCTTTAGTAGCGTTAAGGAGGCTGGAGGAAGCCCTAGATGCGCAAACTACTTGTCATAGGAATTTGCATGTTTTTGTTGGGTTTGTTGCTGTTCCTTTGCTCCTAGTTTGGGCTGATAAAAACTGATTATCGCATGGAGTATCACGGAGTATTCGACACCAAAACTTCTGCAGGCTGGAGCGACATATACCAAGGGACTCAGTACAGCTGCATAGGTTCCATCATTTTTGAAGCAGAATTAGGCGACTGGGTAGGAATAGACTACAATATAATAGAAAGTGGAACAGAATACGTTCAGCCTATGCTATTCATCGAAGCATTACATAATGGATTATTTATATGCACAGCCACTTGAACATTATATATCCTTGGTTGCTGGGACTTCATCCCTTCCAGGAGCAGCAGTATACTATCTTTGGCTAGGCGTCCCCTTTAGAACCGCAGATGCAGGAGTCTACAAGATAACAGTAATAGTTTCAGGTAAAAGAACCAATCCAACTCTAACCATGATAGGCGCTATTCTAGCCATAATAGGCATAATCATCACAGCAATTGCAATAAAAAGAAAAGTAGGTCCGAACATGGGTGAATTAAACCAAACCTCTACTGCACCTTAATATAAGGTGTAATGCAATGAAGCATGTAACCTCAATAAGAGTCAGTCGTCAACCCCCTCCGTCACTCCGCATTACCTCCTTTACGCTTAACTGTTCCAACCGCAAGCGTATCGCTTCACTGATTGAACTCTGCGGCGCTGCGGTATCCTTTGGATTTTTCTGCGTATTCTTTGACTCTGTGTTTACGAGTTCTTTGCGGATTGAAATGAACCGAGCATTTTCTCGTTTTTATACTTCTTGCGGTAAATTTACCTTATGAAGGAGAATGAACATGCCCAGAAAAGAATTCACATGGTTAAGCCTAAACAAAGATTTGATGGACATCATAGAACAGTTCATAAAAGATTACCCTGAATTTGGTTACCGAACCCTTGGACAGTTCACCGAAGACGCAGTAAGACGCAGAGCAGACGAAAAGTTTTTGAATTAACCCCACGCTTCCAACACTTCAACATAGACGACAACGGCGTAAAAATAAGCGACAAAAAATTCAACCTAAAAGCCATACAAATCTACTTCAAACCAGACGGCATATTATGCGAATACTGCGGAACCGACAACTTCGAACACATACGATACGCCATGCAACAACCAAAAATCCAAGAAGTAATCCGCAGAAAACGCCTAGAAGGCTGGAAACTTCCAGAACCAGAATAAGACCGAAACTCACCCTTTTTTATATAACTTATAACTCATTATATAGAGGTTATATAAGTGAAAAAGTTGACCACAGTTTATATCGACCAAGAAATCCTCCAAAAAGCAAAAAGCGGATGGAATAAACGTCAGCCAGTTTTTGGAAACTCCGCCTTCAACTGCAAAAACAAAACGAAAAAAGAGCGGGTCCGCCGGGATTTGAACCCGGGATCTCCGGCTTAGAAGGCCGACGCGCTTTCTGGAGTTTAGCTCTTGTCCATGCTGCGCCACGGACCCTTCTCGCTAGGATTTCATAGCAAACTGTAGAATATAGTTTTATCTTTATAAAAACTACCAACTAAGGTGAGAAAAACTGTTTGTTGGCTTATCCCATGTAAATGGCTGGTCTTAACGGTTTAGCTAAGTGCGCTCGTTTTTTGGGGTCGTAGCAGTTCAAATCTTCCTCTCCATACACGTGTATCTCTGCATTAATCTCGTTTTTTAGGAAATCTTCCGCGCCTTTCAACACCTGTTTTTCGTCAATCGCTTCAATGTTTAGCAGCCTCTGCCGCTTCTCTGGAGGCATCCTGTTAATCTCTTCAATAATTTTGCCGGCGAAATCGGCTGTTTCTTTAGCTTTGCCGCGTAACTCTGAATCTTTCATCAACTCTTTCATCAAATCCTTCTGCACAATTTTTCCCGCTGCTGATTTTTCAAGCGCCATTCTATAGATTTTCCATTTCCACGGAGCCGCCACATAATAGAAAACCTTCTTAGGCGTTATGCTGGTTGCCTTAACTATGTTTTGAGTGTCCTCCAACAAACCCATGATTAAGGCTTCGTTTTCCTCTGCTTTAACATCCACTTTGGTTTCGTCTACAGTTGGCCATGAACTTAGGGATACAAAGCCTTTTCCACCAATTTTTTCCCATAGTTCTTCGCATATGTGGGGCGCCACTGGAGCCAGCATTCTTATCTGGGCGTTTATAACTTCGCTGAAAACATGGTTTATGGCCGCTTTTCTTTCTGGATTGTTCTTTTGGTCTTTTATGCGTTTTTGGTACCATTGAAAATCTTGTTCCAACTCGTAGAGGACTGTGTGTATAGCCTTGCGCACTGCAAGCGTATCCATGAATTCCGTGGCGTTTTTTATATGCTCTTGTAATCGGCTTAACATCCAACGGTCTATCATGGTAAGCATGTTTTCTGAAACTTTCCCGGTTTCACTGTTTTCTTTGGCGAATTCTAAGACAAACTTGTAGAGGCGTTCTATTTTCTCCTGCATGGATTTGGCCACGGCTGGGCTGAACTCGGCGTCTTGGAGAAGTTCCGCGGTTGCAAGGACGCTTAACCGCAGCGGGTCTGCTCCAAACATTTTTAAGGCTTCTCTTAGGGGGATTATGTTGCCGAAGGACTTGCTCATTTTCACCCCCATCATTGTTACGCTGCCATTAGTGACGATTTGCCGGGGCCAATGTTTTTCTGGGAATATGGCTACATGGTTGAAGATCATGAACGTCAGATGGTTTGGAACCAAGTCGCGTCCGGAATGGCGGCTGTCCAAGGGATAAAAATATGTGAATTCGCTTCGCATCTTCTCAATTATTTCCTTGTCTAGCCCAACTTTTTGAGCTATCTGTTCAGCGTTGCCTTCTCCTAGAAATACATAGTCAAAAACTTCCTGGGTTAATTGGTTGGGCTGCATTCCATGTTCCTTTATGTGTCTTGCTATGGTGTAATAGGCCATGTAAATTGTGGAGTCTGAAAGCGACTCGATAATCCACTCTTGATCCCAAGGAAGCCTCGTGCCCAAGCCCGACTTTCTTGCGCATGCCCTCTCATGAAGCCAGTCTATTACATAATTGAATTCTGTGCGCAAATCTTCAGGGAGAATCCTCATTTTTTCCAAACATTTGCGGGCTAGGGCTTTCCACTCGCTGTTGCCGTAGTCGATAAACCATTGGTCTTCAAAGATTTTCACTATGCATTCTGTTCCACAGCGGCATCGAACAGGCTTGTTTAAAAGTTCATACATTACGGCAGCTTTGCCTTCGCTTATAAGCTCCTGTTTAACCTTTTCTTTTGCCTCGGCCACTGGCAGTCCCGCATATTTCCCAGTGTTTGCCTTCATTTTCCCGTTGTGAAACTCGTGTCTGTAAACCTCTTTCGTGGCGTCTTCCAGTTTAGGATCTGTCTGTTCAGTTATCCCCATTTTTTTGACAACATCTTCCGCTGGGATATCCGAATAGGATGGAACTTCAATTATCGAAACCACTTTTATGGCTTTCACGGCCGTTTCGTCTAGGGCGTGCTCCTTCAGCTTAGCCGAATCATGCTTTAGGTTTTCTAAGGCAACATAATCGTAAGGCGCATGTCCAGGCACAGACATTACAACGCCCGTTGCGTTTTTGGGATCAACAAAATCTGCAGGTAAAATCAGCACTTCATCGCCTTTAACTGGGTTTTTAACAGTCTTCCCAATGAGCTCTTTTCCTTCAAGGCTTTCCAGCACCGTGACTTTGCGGTTTTGGAAAGCGAGTTTTTCTGCGCATTCCTGGCTTATTATCCATTTTTCTCCATCCACATGAGCCTTAACATATTTAGCCTTTGGGTTAAGCCATATATTGGTCACGCCGAAAACGGTTTCTGGACGCAAAGTGGCCGTAGGCATAAACCAGCCGGCATATTGAAATTTTATCAGTGTGAAATCGCCTATTTCCGGCTCTACATCTCCTGCAGTGTCATGTTGGCTTACCGGGTTTCCATCTTTTGGACACCAGCCCACAGGGTGGCTTCCACGGGTTATATAGCCCGCTTGACTAAGCTTCTGGAACTGCCATCCTATAAAGCGGTTGTATTGAGGGTCTATAGTTGTGAATTCCCGTCTCCAGTCTATGGAATAGCCTATACGCTTCATTCCCTCTTTGATTTCTTCATGGAAATACTTGGCCATGGCAAGGGCGTTTGTCAACTCTTTCAGTTTTTCCTTTGGAACCTTGTAGACGTTTACGAAATCTTTTATCAGTTCTTTGTCGCCTTCTGCCAAGCGTTTCGCCATGGCCAAAACAGGCGTGCCTGTATAGTGAAAGGCCATGGGCAGAAGCACGTTGTAGCCGCGTATCCGCATATAACGTGCATAAACATCTGCCAAAGTGTATGTTCGCGCATGCCCTATATGCTGTGGAGAGTTGGGATACGGATAAGCCACTGTGATGAAGAATTTAGGCTTCGAGGGGTCTGGGTTTGCCTCAAAAATTTTAGCTTCTTCCCAGCGTTTCTGCCATTTTTCCTCGATTTGTTTCAGAATCTCCATAAAATTTTCTGAACTGCTTTTAGGCATATTAAAGGTTTTGTTTTCACCAATGGAGAACTTTATCCCTCATATGCGCACCGTAACCTAGTTACGCACAATTGCCCTTTAAACTTTAGGGGGCATTTTGTCATAAACATTATTAATCATACTTGAGAGTATAACTCTGGAAGGGTTTTGTGTCAAAACATAAAAGCTGGAGCGAAAAACTCCACGATAGCAAAGGCTTGCCGAAGGTTGAGCCTATTACTGATAGAATGAGCAAACGTTGGGGTTCCGGCACCGTGGCTATTCCATCACCCCTAGAAGTTGACGAAATAATGAAAAGCATACCAAAAGGCAAGCTCACAACCATACACGAAATCCGCGCCGCAATAGCCAAAAACACGGCGCAACCATCGGATGCCCCATGACCACTGGTATTTTCGCATGGATCGCCGCCAACGCTGCTGAAGAACAGAAAAAGAAAGGTGAAAAGAACATTACGCCTTACTGACGTACGCTTAAAGCTGGAGGAGTGATAAACGAAAAGTATCCAGGAGGGGCAGAAGCCCAGAAACACCTTCTAGAAATGGAGGGTCACAAAGTGGCCAAAAAGGGCCAAAAATACGTAATTGTCAATTACGAAAGGGCTTTGGCAAAACTGTAGAATTAACTGTGCAACGTGGTCTAGAATGGATGAAAATAATGAAGTTTACACTTGTTTAATCTGCGGAAGAAAAATCTCTAAACAGGAATACGAAGCCTATGACGGTTTATGCCAAGAATGCTATGAACTGGAAATCGCGGAACTAGACTTTGAAGAATAATTAAGCTGGGACTAAAAAACATATAATTTAGTTGGACAATAGTGAAATGAAGTGTATTCCTTATGGAAAATTGGGATTTAATAATAGTTGGGGCAGGGGCTGCTGGCTTAACAGCTGGAATTTACGGGGTGCGAAGCGGATTAAAGACTTTGATTATAGAAGAAAAGATGGCGGGGGGAAGAGCTGCAGACGCGCCAGTAATTGAGAACTATCCAGGGTTTGAGAGAATAAGCGGATCAGAATTAATGCAGAAGATGGTTGCCCAATGTAGAGGTTTAGGCGTAGTCATAAACGAATTCGAAAACGCTGTAGCCTTAGATCTTAAAAGTGAAGAAAAAGTTGTTAAAACAAACAAGGGAATCTACCGAACAAAAGCAGTCATAATCGCCTCTGGAACAAGCTACCGCGAGCTAGGAGTGCCCGGCGAAAAAGAATTTCGAGGCAGAGGCGTAAGCTACTGCGGAGTTTGCGACGGCCCGCTGTTTAAGGGTAAGCGTGTTATGGTTGTTGGTGGTGGAAACGCTGCGGTGATTACAGCCCTGTACTTGGCAGAGCTTGTTTCAGAGGTTAAAATTGTCCACCGTAGAAACGCCTTCCGCGCCGAAGAAGCCCTTGTCAAAGCTTTAATGGGGAAAAATAACATAGAAGTGTTGTGGAATACTGAGTTGAAGGAGATTAAAGGCGAAAAATTGGTGAACAAGGCAGTGCTGGCTGATGTGCAAACAGGGGAAATCCGAGAACTGTCAATTGACGGAGTTTTCGTTCAAGTTGGAGAAACTCCTAACAGTCAGATAGCCAAAGAAGCAAGTGTTGAAGTGGATGAGCATGGCTACATCAAGGTTGATGTTCGCCAGAGAACGAACATTCCTGGGGTTTACGCAGCAGGCGACGTTACAAATCATCCAGTTAAACAGGTTGGAACCGCTGTTGGGCAAGGTATAACCGCTGCTTTGGAAGCTTACGGCTTCATTAGGCGACCTTACTATTATGGGCAATAGGGAGCTTTCATCATTTTTCTCCAAAAACATTATATTTGGCAAGTCTTCTTTTTTGAAAACTCAAATGTCCCTAAGCGCTTAGGGTGCATAGTGAACTGTTGGGGAAATGAGTGATGGACGAAGAGCAAGTGGTTGTAGTGAACATAAACCAAGATTATTGTAGTCGATGTTTGATTTGCTATTCACTGTGCCCTTACAAGGCCATTAACCGTGACGCGGAAACTGGTAAAGTGGAAATTGACATCCAAAAATGCCAAGTTTGCGGCATCTGCTACAGTGCTTGTCCAGTTTTTGCCATAGAAATTGCCTACTACTCCTATGATACTCTGCTAGATTATGTTAAATGCATGTTGGATAAAGTTAAAGCCGACACCATCGTCTTCATGTGCCGCGGAAACTCTCCCTCAACATGCGAAGTTAAAGAAATACTGGAAAATCAGGGATTAAACGTAGAAAACTATATTCCTATACGGCTACCATGCTCTGGGCGGATTCCAGCAGAATTTATTTTCAAAGTTTTAGATTTAGGCGTCAAGAAAATCTTATCCATCCAATGCGATGACGAGTTTTGCAGATTTAAAGAAGGAACCAAAATCAACACTAGACGTCTATTGCTCGGCAAAAAAGTTCTTGAAGATTTAGGCTTTCCAAGCAACGCTGTAACCGTTGTCAAGTATTCAAGGAAAGCTGTTTACTTCACCGAAGAATGTGTAGGCTGTGACAAATGCGTCTTTATATGCCCATACTCCGCTATCGAAGCAGAACCTTTCGCAACGCCTAAAATATTGACCGAACATTGTATGGGCTGCGGTGCATGTGCTCTTGTATGTCCCCACCATGCCATTCAAGTTAAGGGCTTTGAGTTTGAAGAGACGTTGAAACGTTACATGAATTCAGCTGTCAAACTAAAGGCTGAGGGAAAATCTCCGGTAATTTTAGTTTTCGCTTGTCAATGGTCGGAGTTTCCCAGCTTAGATAACCCTGAAAGTGTACTTTTCAAAAGGAATGCTGTAACCCTTGAAGTTCCATGTTTTAAAGCATTGGATCCCGTTCATGTGGCAAATGCTCTGGAATGCGGGTTTGACGGCGTCATGGCAGTGGTGTGTTCAGCTGAAGACTGTAAACTTCAGGAAGGCAGAGACACTGCTGAAAGGAATATGGAAGTTTTGAAAGATTTTCTGAAAAAGAAGGGTCTTCTGGAGCGGTTTGAGCTTTTTGAGTCTTCGCCGCGGTCTATCAGCAACTTTGGAAAGAGGCTTGATGAGTTTGTTAAGAAAATTTCAAGCATGCCGCCCATGAATCAGATTCAACTTGTAAAGAAGGAGGTTTAGAAATGTACCAAATAGTTTCCGCCAAAGAGCTTGCTCCTAAAATTAAATTGTTTGAAGTTTACGCCCCGGATGTGGCTGCGAAATCTAAGCCAGGCCAATTCATTATGGTTGTGGTTGGCGAAAAAGGCGAAAGAGTGCCTCTAACCATCGCTGGATACGACGCCGAAAAGGGCACAATCTCCTTCGCCTTCAACGAGGTTGGCAAATCCACAAAACAGCTTGGACTTTTAAAGGAAGGCGACTACATATGGAACATAACCGGGCCCTTGGGTACACCTTCAGAGATTAAAAATTTCGGCAAAGTCCTATGCGTCGCCGGCGGAGTGATGATTGCACCTATGCTTTTGCAGGTTAAAGCCTTACGCGAAGCTGGAAACACCATCGTGACAGTTATTGGCGTAAGAATAAAGGAGCTTTTGTTCTACCGCGAAGAAATCAAAGCCTTGAGCCACCGTTTTTATGTGGCCACTGACGACGGATCTGAAGGATATAAAGGACTAGATTTTCTAAAAGATATTGTTTCCAAAGAGAATTTCGATCGGTGCATAGTTATGGGGCCAGTGGCTACGCTTAAAACGGTTAGTGAAATCACTAGGCCCTTCAAAATTCCAACAATCGTAACGCTGATGCCTCCTATGGTTGATGGGATGGGAATGTGTGGCGTTTGCAGAGTAACCGTAGGCGGCCAGATGAAGTTCGGCTGTGTGGACGGCCCTGAATTTGACGGGCATCTTGTAGATTACGAGGAGTTGGTTAAGCGTCAACGTATGCTTCTCCCCGAAGAGCGTTTAAGCTCAGTATTATGGGAACTTGGAGGTTGTAGCTGTGGCAGAAAGCAAGCCTAAACCCAAAATCAAGAAAGAAGCTGTTCCTATCCCAAAGCAACTCCCTGAAGTTCGTAGAAGCAATTTTAACGAGGTTGCTTTGGGTTATACTGAAGAGCAAGCCCTTGAAGAGGCGAACCGTTGTCTTCAATGCCCCAAACCCCAATGTGTCCAAGGATGCCCCGTGGGAGTTGAAATTCCAGCTTTTATTAAGCTTCTACGTGAAGGAAAATATGCTGAAGGGATTAGGAAGATTAAGGAGAAAAATATTCTTCCAGCAGTTTGTGGACGTGTTTGCCCCCAAGAAGAACAGTGCCAGATGAAATGTGTTCTTGGCAAGGTTGGAGACCCGGTGAGCATCGGTAGACTTGAAAGGTTTCTAGCTGACTGGGAGAGGGCGCACGGTTTAGAGATGCCTGAAAAGGCTCCTCCAACAGGCAAAAAAGTAGCCATAATCGGCGCTGGACCAGCGGGCTTGACAGTTGCTGCAGATTTAGCCAAACTTGGACATGAAGTTGTAATTTTTGAGGCGCTTCATCTTCCCGGCGGCGTTTTGGTTTACGGCATTCCAGAATTTCGTCTACCAAAAAGCATTGTTTACGCTGAAGTTGAATACATTAAAAAGCTGGGTGTAGACCTCAAACTTGGCTATCTCATAGGAAGAACATTTACCATTCCAGAGCTTCTGAAAGAGAGAGGCTTCGACGCAGTCTTTATTGGAACAGGCGCTGGCTTGCCCCAGTTTTTGGGGGTTCCAGGCGAAAACCTTGGTGGAATCTATTCTGCCAACGAGTTTCTTATCAGAGTTAACCTAATGAAGGCCTACGCTTTTCCAGACTATGACACACCTATCAGAATTGGAAAACATGTTGCAGTTATCGGCGGTGGAAACGTAGCAATGGACGCTGCCCGTTCAGCCCTGCGTCTCGGCGCCGACGAAGTGTGCATAGTCTACCGCCGCACTAGGGAAGAGCTTCCGGCAAGAGAAGAAGAAATTGAAAACGCGGAGGAAGAAGGTATAATCTTCAAATTCTTGACGGCGCCTAAGCAGTTCATCGGCGACGAAAAAGGCTGGGTTAAACAAATGGAATGCATCGCCATGGAACTTGGTCCTCCAGACGAGTCTGGAAGACGCAGACCCGTACCCATCAAAGGCTCAGAGGTTCTAATGGACGGGGACAATGTTATAATAGCCAGACGCCGGACGCCGAACCCAATTATTCAACGCACGACAGAAGGGGTGCAGGTTACTAAATGGGGCACAATTTTGGCTGATGAAAACGGCAAAACAAGCTTGGAAGGCGTTTACGCAGGCGGAGACATCGTAACTGGAGAGGCAACTGTCATCAGCGCCATGGGCGCAGGAAAACGCGCTGCAAAGGCCATACACGAATACTTAATGAATAAGAAGTAGCCAAATTCTCTCAATATTTTGTTTATAAAACCTTCCATAGCTTTCCCTATTATTTTCTATGCTGATTCGTCTTTACCTAGTGATTTTACATCTTTGCTGCATAAAGTTTTAATCTTGGATTTTGTCTGTTCAAGTTGCCGGTGTCATAATCATGGTAACTTTATATCTTGACAAGATTTTTAATCCGAAAAGCGTTGCCGTAGTTGGCGCAAGCGATGAAGAAGGCTCTGTTGGATACGTTTTAATGAAAAATTTTCTTGAATTAGGCTTTGAAGGGGAAGTTTATCCTGTTAACCTTCGCAAGAATGAGATTTTAGGGCTTAAGGCCTATCCATCGGTTGAGCAGCTTCCAAAAACTGTTGACCTTGCAGTTGTCGCTACTCCTGCAAAAACTGTTCCAGATGTTGTTGAACAATGTGGCAGAGCTGGAATCAAAGGCGTCATAATAATTTCTGCAGGTTTCAAAGAAGTTGGCCCGGAAGGTAAGGCGTTAGAAGACAAACTCGTAGAGATTAAGCGCAAATATGGCTTGCGAATTATCGGACCGAACTGTTTAGGCATAATACGTCCAAGCATTAAGCTTAACGCAACTTTCGTAAGTACCATGCCGAAGCCGGGTAACATTGCATTTATTTCTCAAAGCGGTGCTTTAGGCGCAGCCATTCTCGACTGGGCTATCCAAGAGAATATCGGCTTCAGCCACTTCATATCTGTAGGCTCCATGGTTGATGTAGACTTCGGCGATTTAATCGATTACCTTGGCACCGACCCTCAAACGCGCAGTATCCTCATGTACATTGAGGGAATGTCGGACGCGCGTAAATTCATGAGTGCTGCTAGGCATTTTGCAAGAACAAAACCCATAATTGTGGTTAAGGCTGGAAAATTCAGCGAGAGTGCAAAAGCAGCAGCTTCTCATACTGGTTCCCTTACGGGTGAAGATGACGTTTACGATGCTGCTTTTAAA
>WUQU01000315.1 GCA_009889605.1 Candidatus Bathyarchaeota archaeon
AGGATTGATTATGTTAGGTATGGTGCTCGGGGCGATAGGTGTGCCAGCAGGAGCCGGCATGGCATTGATTTTGGGCATTGACAGGATTTTGGACATGGCACGCACCTCCATTAATGTGACCGGTGATACTGTTGTAGCAGCACTGGTGGCACATATTGAGGGGGAGAAAGTAGCCCCTGAACTGTATGTTCGCGGTGCTTTAAAGTAACTGGCGATTATTGCTTTGAAATTAGAGGGGGTTCCTTAGAGGAAGGGTTTTTTAAATTGGGAACCCCCTTTCACTTTGGGTAAAATGGCTAAAATCGCCAAATTTTAGTGCCTTTCAGCCATGGTGATTAATTACGTATGCTCAAAGTGTCATAAGAGATTTGCTCTAAATACCTTTGCCTAAATACCTTTGCTTATAAGTGTGAATGTGGCGGTGCCTTTGAATTAGAGAAAGCAACCCCAAGGCTACCGCTGGACAAACTAAAAGGCAGGGTTAATTCTATTTGGAGATACCGAGAGGTTCTTCCTATTGAGAAAGACGAAAATATTGTTACCCTTGGCGAAGGAATGACCCCTTTAATAAAAGAAAAAATTTGGGGGAAGGAAATTTTATTGAAACTGGACTACATGTTCCCAACCGGGTCTTACAAGGATAGAGGGGCTTCTGTGTTGGTGAGCAAAATAAAGGAACTGGGTATCAAGGCCGTTGCTGACGATTCCTCCGGTAATGCCGGAGCAGCACTCGCTGCTTATTGTGCTAAAGCCGGAATTAATTGTGAAATCTATTGCCCTGAGTCTGCTTCAGAAGGCAAATTAGCTCAGATAAGGTTATACGGTGCCAAGCTTCGAAAAATCCCCGGTTCGCGAGAAGATGTCGCCAAGGCTATGCAAGAAAAAGTCAAAATGAGGAAGATATTTTATGCCTCTCATAACTGGAATCCCCTTTTTATGGAAGGGACTAAAACGGTTTTCTATGAAATTTGCGAGCAACTAAATTGGAAAACTCCTGACTCTATTATTATGCCTGTAGGTTACGGGAGCATAATTTTGGGAATTGCTCTGGCTGGAAGGGAGTTGAGGGATATGGGAATAATTGACAACTTACCCAAGTTAATTGCCGTGCAATCAGCAGTTTATCCACCAATTTATGAAGCCTTTAAAAAGGGGGAAACAAAGGTTACCCCGTCAACCCCAAGTGGGCACACCTATGCTGAAGGGATTGCCTGCGCCAATCCAATCCGTGGCGAGCAAATATTGGAAGTCATTCGGCAAACTGATGGGGAAGTGATAAAAGTTTCAGAGGGAGAAATTGCTGAAGGGATAAAAATTCTGGCACAAAGGGGAATATATGTTGAACCTACTTCTGCGGTAGTAGTTGCCGCTTTAAAAAAGTCTGTAAAGATAGAAGACAGTAAAGTTAATGTCGTCATTTTAACGGGAAGCGGTCTAAAGGCGACAGATAAAATATTGGAAATCTTTATTAGGCACAAAGCAAAATAATAATTTCAAAGGGGGTTTGACAAAAACTTTTAACCACTTATAATAAGTAGGCTTTCACCAATTCTTTTAAAGAGATTAAAAATGGGAACATCTTCACCAAAGGCAGGGGTTGAATTAAAAAAGGAAGTCAAGCCTAAGGTTAAGTGGGAAAAGCCTGTTTTGGAGGATGTTTCTGGAAAAATAATGGCACAACCTTATATCAGATTTACTTAAATCTCCTCACTTCCCACTTAAAATGGACCTCGCCAGATTTGTAAAGATCAGAGAAGAGAAATTCGGTGCTGTTATCTTTGATACCCTGAGGAAAAAGGGAAATCTGAGAAAGAGATTGTCCAAATGAGGTGAGCGACTACATTTCAATTCTTAAAGAGAATAACATTTTGGCATAGGAGATGCCCCTTTATTTATCGCTTGGCAGATAACCTTAGCATATAATCTAAATTGTCTCCATTGCTGTGAAGATTCAGGGCATAGCCTCCCCGATGAATTAAAAAGGGGAAGAGATATTTAATCTTTGCCGCCAGATTAATTGAATTAAATATCCCTTATGTAGCCCTATCAGGTGGTGAGCCTCTTCTTCATCCCGACTTCTTTAAGGTATGTGAGTTATTGGGAGGCAAGGGATAAGCCTCAAGGTGGAGACTAATGGATTATTCATTGATAGAGAAACAGCCAAGACCTTCGCCAAACTTGGCTTTCGTTCTGTTCAAGTAAGTGTTGATGGGGCAACCAGTTCCACCAACGAGAGGATGAGGGTAAATGGGAACTTCAGGAAGACTATAGAAGCCTGCCAACTTTTAATACAAGAAGGGGTAAATACTGAAATAGTTTTCGTCCCCGCTAAGTTCAATTACAGAGAGGTTGGGAACTTAATTGAATTTAGCGGCTTCCATGGGGTTTATGGTTTCTATACTGGAAAGATTATGCGAATTGGAAGAGCTGCGAGGAACTGGTCTATGCTCTGCCCCAGTGATGAAGAATATGAAGAATTCTTCCATATCTTGCGGAATAAGGCTGAGGAATATGAGGAATTGAAGTATAGGTTAGAATTCCCAGCAGCGAGTTTGCTTATCACCCCTAATGGGCAGGTCTTTTTCCCTTCTTTCTGGGGACAGCAATTGCTTCCTCTTCGGGTATCTTCCATCCCTTTTTATATGCCTTAATAGGGGTGCTCTTTGCTTTAATTGGTGTAGAAACCTTTAACGAATATTTCTCTTCTCAAGAAG
>WUQU01000316.1 GCA_009889605.1 Candidatus Bathyarchaeota archaeon
TAGATAGGTATCCTTTAATACTCTGAATCAGTGTATCGTTTGAGTTCTTTAGCTCAGTCATTAACTGTTCTCTGACCTTTTTTCTCTTGGCTGCAATTTTGTAGATTGGTATATTGTTAACAGTGGTTATTTGTTCCTTATTTTCTTTAACTATTTCTGTGAGACTATTAAGAATCTTCTTCTCTTCTTCCTCAGATAACTCCTGTTTTCCTTTTTTGAAAAACTCGTAAAACAACTTTATTCGCATTTCAGATAGTCTTTTAACGTAGTCTCTTAGATTCAGGTCCCATTCAGGCAGGCATATTGCGCACATTCCGGACTCGTTAAGGAACTTATCAAACGAGTATTTCTTTGAGCTCCAGTACCAATGTGTCGTTCCACACTCTTCTTTCCAGTACAAGTTATTCACCTTGTTGTTGCCTACTCTGAATGAGGGTGATCCGAAGTGACTTCTTCCGAATTTCTTGTTTTCTATGAAAAAGCTCATGTACTCATATATGGGTATGGCAAGGAAATCGTTTGTGTGGTCTGAAAAAAGCAAGAGAACATACCTCGGATCCGTTATAATATCCTTTGGGCGCAAGGTAAATCCGAATACGTTTTCCTTAAGCTCTCTGGTTTTTATCTGAATAAATCGGAATATCCGCACAGGTTCTGCACCACACATCGGGCATTCTGACCCTGTGCCGAGTGTTTGATTCCACTGGGTGTGACCATTGGGACAGACATGTTTCGCTACCACAATGTCGATACCTGTGTCACTAATTGGAAAATAGACTTCCCACCCAGCATCTTTAAAGTTTTCGGCAACAAAGTTCTCGCTTACTTGTTTCTTGTTGTGTTTTTGGAATTCACTTGGGTCAATGTCCTCGAAAACTTTCAATGGAAAAGCCTTACACATTACTACTCCCTCCCCCCTAAGATAGTCTGCAAGAAACTTCACCTTTCAGTTTCTACAATTTTGTAAGTCTGTTTTACATAAACACATCTGGCCTCGTCGAGTAGAACAATAGCTCAATACAGTTTGGAAGAAGTTAGCTTTAATATTTAGATTCTTCGAGTTGTCTTAGGTTGTGGAACGAAACATATCATAAACTTTACTTTATTACGAGCAAATTAATTATACTTATATGACATAA
>WUQU01000317.1 GCA_009889605.1 Candidatus Bathyarchaeota archaeon
AAACGATGGTATAAATAATAATGGGCACACAAACAACAAACAGGTTAGAAAGGAGAATACGCATGTACAAAGGCTATTTCGACGGCGCATCAAAGGGTAATCCCGGTCCAGCAGGTGCAGGAATTGTGATTGTCAACCCTGCTGGAAATGTAATTCTGGAGTATTCAAAAGAACTTGGCATCAAAACCAACAACGAAGCGGAATATTTGGCACTGATAGAATTGTTGCAAAAAGCTCTGGAGTTGGGTATAAGGGAGCTGGAAATTCTGGGAGACAGCCAGCTTGTAATCAACCAGGTTTTTGGCAGCTGGAATATAAACATGCCACACCTGTATGCACTATATAAGCAAGCAACAGAACTGTTAGAAAAGTTTGACAAAGTCAAAGCCAGATGGATTCCCAGAGAGAAGAACCAGCTTGCAGATTCACTCTCAAATAGTGCGATAACAAAGCCACCACCCAATACCTTCCCAATAGAAAAGCTGGAACAAATAACAGACCACATTTTCATTGCACACGGTACAGAAGATTATGCCGTAGATGTCCTGCACAAAGCCTGCACCTGTCCTGATTTCACATACAGGCACAGAGAATGCAAACACCTGCTGGCAGCGTATAGGGTTGTAGATGGGGCAAAAAAACAAATAGAAACCACCGGATAATTTTTGTGGTATAACTTTGTTGAAGGTAAAAACAAGAGAGAAAGGAGATGTTAATAGTGGTTAGAATCAAAAACCGTGTTGTGCTTGCTCTGTTAATAATAGTTTTCGTGCTTTCCCTGTTTTCCTTCTCATTTGCAGCAACCCAGAAAACCCTGACTGTTAGCTTTATTGACGTTGGTCAGGGTGATAGCATCCTAATCCAGACTCCACAGGGCAAGAACATTCTAATTGACAGCGGACCAAACACGGCAGAAGACACGGTGCTGAACTGTCTCAAAAACAAAGGCATCAAAAAACTTGATGTAATAGTTGCAACTCATCCACATGAGGACCACATAGGGAATATGGATGTAGTAATACAGAACTTTGCGGTTGGTAAAATATACGCACCAAATGCAACATCCAACACAAAAGCTTTTGA
>WUQU01000318.1 GCA_009889605.1 Candidatus Bathyarchaeota archaeon
ATTAATTTGATATCACAATCATCTTTGAATTCTGAGATAACTTTGTTTCCATGCAGCTCTATTTTAACGTAACTACTTATCTTTGTACTTAGGATCCTCAAGATCTTTTTAATGTAGGACGTATCGTAATACTCTCCATCACCCAAGATTTCATGTAATTGGTTAATGTAGAAGCTTTCCTTGACAGCACAATACGCTAAGGTTATAATCTCGCTCTTCGACAACCTAATATCCGTACAATAATCGATAGAGAAATCCCCGAGAAATCTGACCACCATATTACCCCCTCTGACTCCGCAAGAATGATATAAAAGTAAATGACTTAATGAAAAATAAAAAATCCTTCTCGAACTGTAAGGAATGTTTTGAGATTTTTATTCTTATTACTTTACATATATACTACAGAAAAAGCGTGAAATTGAAAAGCGATTTGGGTAAAATTTATGTTATCAATTGTTATCCAAAAGATGAAGGTGCAGAACTTTATTTACTTATTAAGTAAATTTATGTAAAATAGGGTTTTAAATACCGCTCATATCAGTCAAACGTTCTTTGGAATGTTTAAGCAAACTTGTCTGCAAAAGTTGAATTGCAAATTCTATCCTTAAATAGCTATTTAACCCCATCTATTGCTCGTTTTCCAGACTTTGAATGCTTTCTGGAATGTGATAAAATAAAAACAATTAATAATACTTATTTCTAAAGAGGGGTGAGCGCTTGTGGATAAAAAAATCAGAGTATTGATTGCTAAACCCGGTCTTGATGGGCACGACAGGGGAGCCAAAGTTGTTGCTCGCGGTCTTAGAGATGCAGGTATGGAGGTAATATATACCGGTTTAAGGCAGACTCCTGAGGAAATTGTCAGGGCTGCTATGCAGGAAGATGTTGATATAATCGGACTTTCAATACTTTCAGGCGCACATATGAGTGTCTGTAAGAAAGTCTTTGAACTGATGGATCAGTACGATTTCCACGTTCCAGTTTTCGTTGGTGGTATCATACCCGCAGACGATGCTGAAGAGTTGTTAAAGATGGGCATAAAAGCCGTCTTCGGACCTGGAACACCTATTTCCGAAGTTGTAAAAAAGATACAAGAAGTTGTCTAACAAGGAGTTGCGGGATAAGTGAAAAAGTCCATAGATGTTGAAAATGTCTTTCAGTACTGCGAAAGGATATTGAATGGCGACCAAATAGCGCTTGCAAAGGCTATAACACTCGTAGAGACTAACCCGGAGGTCATTTTTCACGTTGAGTCGAGATACTGGGAGCAGCTTAATAAATCTTCTTCGCATATAGTCGGATTCACCGGAAGTCCCGGTGCGGGAAAAAGTACGCTGACAGATGCTTACGTTTCGCGGCTGAGAAAGGAAGGCAAGAAAGTA
>WUQU01000319.1 GCA_009889605.1 Candidatus Bathyarchaeota archaeon
CCTTTTGAAATCTCTATTCTCCGTGTCAAAATTAGCTGATTATTTTGCCTAATTATGGTGATGTATGCTGAGTCTGGCTGTTTTTCAACTTTTATATCTCTAACAGGTATCGTGGTGGCGTCAACTATCCTGGCGTTGGCTTCATATCTGTAAAACACGATAGTTTCACTTTCGTTAAAATATAAAATTGGGTACGGGTTAGGAAATCTTGTGCTGTTAACCAGCAACAAGGGGTTATGTCGGCCTATGTATCCTCCGTCTTCCCTTATTTCAATCAATCCGTTGTTTAAGACAAAGTCTGTATCAAGCAACATTCTTGCAACATAAGCTGCTTCAAACTCTTGAGGAATAATTAAAAATTGAGGATCTGTAGCGCTTATGGTCACTCGCTGCCCAAATCCGGAAATCCACCATCCATAGCCATGTTGAGAAACAAAAATTGAATTCGCCGATGTTCTCTCTCTAATCCATTGTATGGATTCAAACTCCGGTGAGGAAACCACATCATAATAATTGGCTATGACAAAACCCTGCTGGGGACCTGCGAAAAATGGGATGAGACTGAAGGAAGAAAGGATTAGAATCGCGGTTATGGAAAGACAATAAATTATTTGCAAGTTAATTTTTACATTTCCCTGTTGGACCGCCTTTCCTGCAACTTTCACAAGAAAACTTAGCCCGTGATCGGTGAAAATTGCAAGAAAAATTATTAACGGCATAATTAAGAAATGCAGAAGACGGTAATAGTCTGTGTAAAGTCCAACTAAGTATGATTGTGTTGAAAACGCAGGCACCAATAACCATAACCCAAAAAGAACACCAGCCCTATCAAAAAATGTACCTTTATATTTTTTCGAGAATAAAAAGAAAGAGAGGGCAGGTATCAAGGATACTAAGACAAGTTCCAATGGAACCTTGCGGGTTAAAATGGTCGCTACTCTGTTTTCGCTTATGCCGCCGACAAACATTCCTTTATATATATTTTCCAAGTAAAGCGGAAAGACTTTAACTAAAAATGGCGAAACAACCAGAAGGCCAAAAAAGATGGATAATGCAAACAAGCAGACTTTCTTCGTGTTTTCATTTGAATTTCTAAAAAATGCTAGTTCCAAGGCGATGAACGGAAGCGCTATGCATAGAAATACTAATGAGCTCAAAGCATGAGTTAAAAAGAGGGTTCCCATCAAAAGGGAAGATACCGCAAGCAAAGTGCTTGCAGGAGTATCCTTCCTTAAAAGCATATAAAAAATTAAAGGCATTATTGCCAATGTAACAACATTTGGGTATCCTCCCCAAAGCAACATTTCAAGATCATGCCTTGAAAGTGCAGCCATAAAGACGGCTATTAAAGGAGCCATAGGTAATCCCCACACAATCTTCGTCAAAAGAAAAGCGCATAAAACAATTAGCGATGAAAACAATACTGCAACAAGAGATTGGGCCGCATAGTCAGGCATTCCTGTTGTTAAGAGTATAAAAGAAGTAAAAATATGAAACCCCGGATGGGTTAGAGTAGTTCCTCCTCCCATATGGTAGTAGTTCCATGAAAAGTTCCCGTTCTTTAATATCATAGAGTTGATGATGCTATTGTGTAGTCCAAGATCAGGACCTGGCGGATAAGCGTCCAATTGTAGTAGCAAGATTCGATGAAATATGGAAAAAATGAAAATCGATAACACCGCGAATTTCTCATGGGGAGGTTGTTTTATTTCTACCATTTTATGGAACCTAAATCCATATTCGGACGTGGCAACTTAAGGCTTTTCCTCTTAGGTGGTTGTAGTAGTGTGTGAGTGTTTTTGCAGGATAGGTTCCAGCATTCCACAGCCCTTTTCCATCTCAA
>WUQU01000320.1 GCA_009889605.1 Candidatus Bathyarchaeota archaeon
ACCGCAAGTGTTATATGCCACGCCAGTTTCCCCAAAGTGAAATAATCCGGGGCCACTTGCTGCTGAAGAGACTCGTTTGTCAGGACTTGGAGGACCTTCTGTGTGGAGGCCGCTTCCATTTTCCACTCATCGATAAATTGATGCAAACTAGTAAACATGTGCTTATCACCCTACTTTTCAGAAAATTCCCTTATTCTACTTCGAACGAGAAACCGAATGCGATTTCTTTCAATTCCTTTTGGATCACCTACTTTAAACTAGCACTTTTTTTTATTTGGATATCTCATCTCCTTTCTCCTTTATCTTAAAAGATTGACACTGTGTCAAAGTCAATATGTTCAATTTATGAAAGCAATTCATGACCAGCTAGTCGATAGACAGACAAAAACCGGATTCATACTCGAATCCGGCTAACCTGTTGATGCTTCTATGGCAGCTTCTCAAATCTATTTTCCTGCATATCGATTAACGCCAGCTTGTAATTGAGCTTTTCCAGCGTCTTCATGAGAAGTGAGATTTGTTCCTCGACTTTACTTTTCTGATGTGCCAGCATGATTTTCCTTTCCGGCAGCGTGCTGTCCCCACTCTTATAAAGCTCCACATATTCTTTTATTTCTGCCAATGGTAAGCCTGTTGAACGCAGGGCTTGCACCATCTCTATACAATCGATGTAATGTTCATTAAACATCCGTACCCCGTTCGCATTTCGTTCAACAACCGGCAGCACGCCTTCTTTCTCATAAAAACGCAGGGTGTACGGAGAAATCCCCGTTTTTTTCGAAATTTCCTTAACAGTATAAGTCATAAGGTATCATTCACCACCTGTTGGGGATTAGAGCCGCTCTAATAATTGTACAGCCCAAATTTGTGTCCAGTCAAAACAAATCCTTGATCCATAAGGGGGAGATCTATGGAGTTGACTTAGAGCCGCTACGGCCCGGTAAGCTACGTATAGAACAAAAAAATGATGAGAAGGAGATTTTTCAATGACAAAAACTGTGTTAATCACCGGCTCTTCGACCGGATTAGGAAACACTACCGCCAGGAAATTTGCTGATGAGGGATGGAATGTGGTGGCGACGATGCGCAAACCGGACCAGCGTCTGGCAGAAGAAT
>WUQU01000321.1 GCA_009889605.1 Candidatus Bathyarchaeota archaeon
TTTAACCGTTTGCGCAAGTAACGGCAAACCATTGAACTTAATTCGCATATACATAATAAGCCTAGACGAGTCGGAAACCTTAACCATGAGCGGAAGCTTCTACCTTAAAGTTTCAGCCTTAAGCACGGTTTCAACATACCGTTACGAGTTTAACACACCAGTCTCCTCTCTCGCTCTTAAAGCCTCTCTAAGGGGTTCAAACTACTGTTTGGCTTCCGATAGAAAGCAGCGTCGAAGGCGCCTATGTAACCTTGGAATTTCTAGTCTGCAATGTTAAAATTAGAGGGTTAACGTTTAAATGCCAACTATAACGCCAAGCTACCTCTACACTTTCTTCGCTGTAATGGTGGTAAGCAGCATTTTAGTAGCCTCCTTTATGGATTACAGTGGCGTCATACGCTTTTCAGCAGAAACACGAAAATTGAAAAATCTAATGGACCATGTGGCTGCAGAAACCACCGAACTCCTAAACTTAGCAGCAGCCAATGCAACAGCCGAAACTTTTATCCAAGCGCCTGCAGCAATAGGCAATACGCAATACTGGCTTAGGCTGATAAAACGATTCTTTAAAGGCTTGGCTGGAAGGCGGTTTTGGAAATCTGCCCACAGAGGATACTGAGCTGCGGGTGCACCTTCCACGCAAAGTTTCAGCATCAGGCTTTTACATCAGCGGTTACGGAGTAATTCACATCACATGTTCTGTGAATTCAAGCCTCCCAAATCTTCAACTTTCAAGCTCAAGCCTGAACGGAGGTTGAAAATTGAAGTTCAGCCTGAAACTTAAGAAAGATGATGCTTCTCAACCAGACTACAAAGATTTAATGAAAGAGGAAATGGAGCTGGCTAGTTTAATAGAATTTCAAAAGTGGAGTGTCCCCGAAGGCTTTTTGGAAGTGGAGTATTACCCGCTTAAGGCACCTTTCTCTTACGCTGCAATAGTGCAGAACGAGGAAACCATGGAATACCTCTATGTCTTGGACGAACTTCGCCTTACAAAGGAGGAAAGAGAGGGCTTTTTCACGTTGAAAAACATTTTGGAATTTAAACTTCAGGCTCCAGAAGGGGAAGAAACCCTTGCAGAATCCTTTAGACGGCAACTACCCGCCATCCTTGAAAAACATCAAAAACAGCTTGCAGGAATATCTCCCGTAGGATTGCGGAAAATCCTATACTACTTGGAAAGAGACGTGGTGGGCTATGGAAAAATAGCCCCCTTAATGTATGATGAGTATGTTGAAGACATAGGCTGCAGCGGAGTAAACAAGCCAATTTTCTTGTGGCATAGAAAATACGAAAACATTAAGACCAACATAGTTTTCAAGGATGAGCGAGAACTTGAAGATTTCGTGATACGTTTAGTACATAAGTCGGGAAAACATGTAAGCATAGCCTTTCCAATAGTGGACGTAACTCTTCCAGAAAAACACCGTTTAGCCGTCTCATTTGGAAAAGAGACAACCCCCTACGGAACGGCTTTCACTATAAGAAAGTTCCGCAAAGACTCCTTCACAGTAATAGGCCTCATAGAAAATGAAACTATAAACGAAAGCATAGCCGCCTAGCTTTGGCTTTTGATGGAAAACAAGATGTCCGTAATGATTATAGGGGCGACCGGCGCCGGAAAAACAACCGCCCTAAACGCTGTTGCATGTCTCACAAAACCAAATTACAAGATAATCTCCGTGGAGGAAGTTGCAGAAATAAACCTTCCCCACGAAAACTGGACATCCACAATTACCCGTTCAGGTTTCGGAACAGAAAGCGAAGGCGAAATCACCCTATACGACCTTATAAAATCCGCTGTTAGACCCCGTCCAGACCTAATAATCGTAGGCGAAGTCCGCGGCGAAGAAGCCTACGTGCTTTTCCAAGCATTGGCCACAGGCCACGGAGGCCTATGCACATTGCACGCTGAAAGTTTACGATTTAACCTTCAATGTTACAATGCGTTACGCCGTTAACATAACAACCGCCATTACTGTAAACGGATATTACATAACTAATGGAACGGCAAAAACCGTTAGCTTACACTGCCAAATTTTCAATGAAGGCGAACCCGCCTTAGCCAAA
>WUQU01000322.1 GCA_009889605.1 Candidatus Bathyarchaeota archaeon
ATCCCTACAATTGCCGATGTGCCTTTCCAAGTTGGGATTTCTCTGTTAGAATTTCCTTCCAGGCATGGTCCCTATGGTGTGAAAGGGATCGGAGAACCACCTATCACTGCAGGGTTAGCAGCAGTTGCCAGTGCAGTTGCCGATGCAATAGGATTGTGGGTGCGTGAAGTTCCTATCACGCCTGAGCGATTGACCCTTTTAAGAGAAGCGATTAAAGAAAGGGTGTGAGAGCTATGACTGCCGTGGAAATCCTGGACTTAGTGATCAAAGTTGATGGTTATCCAGTGGTGAACGGTTTGACACTTAATTTTGAGGAAGGAGAGCGAGTAGGTATTGTGGGTGACTTCCGCGATGCCCTGCTCGTCATGAATATCCTCTGTGGCTTTACACTCCCCGACAGCGGCGAGATTTGGATCTACAATTTGCCCCCGCGTCAGGCCCTTCAACGAGGTCTTGTTAGTTACTCCCAACAACCGACTTTAACAGGTTCGTTTCCCTCCCTAATGTTACTATCCACCTATATCACTACTTCTCAACCTTGCGATGACAATATCGTTGTTCACCCATTGTCATATATAGAAACTTTTAATAAATTTATTTATAACAACTATAAATTCATTGACCTTACCTCAAGAAGGAGGAATGAATCATTATGAAGTTGAATCAATTCCTTTTTGTTACGTTACTATACGTTATTATCATTTTGTTCACAAACCAAATACTTATATATAATGTCACTTTAGTTAACTTAAGGATCAGTTCTCAATCGATTTTATGGTTCTTCATCCTTATTTATAATATATTCGTTACTTTTGTGTTCTTAAGAAAGTTACATACACCGGATGTCATTATATCAAATTACCTGGAACTTGTTAGATATGTCTCGATAGTTTTATTAATGAGTTTGGTACTTTTAATTGTCAATGATTTGATCATAATAAAGGAAATTAATATCATAACTTATCTGAAGTTTGTAATTACGCTATTTTTTGTGTCTATGCTTGCTAGCTTGGTCTACTTTTTAGAACTGAGCTTTTACAAGTATCGTGTCTTGTGGACTGTCGGGTTTGTGGGGACGGTGATCTTAGCACCTCTGCTGGTTGAAGCAGGTATGTTCGTTCGGGACTTAAGGCTTAAGTCGCTGCTGGATTTTTGGAATTGGATAGTGCCATATCAGGCAATTGAGCAATTGAGACAGTTTGTCCTGCTCGAGGGTTGGCAAGGTTGGGATGTTGCGCTGATATCCATTGCCTATTTGGTGGTTTACTGGTTTGTGGTAGCTTCCATATGCCTTTACATTCGCCAACTTCAGGTGAGTTGGAAGTTGCCTGAAGTAGCGAGGTGAAGAGATATGAAATATCGCCCACTTGCAATCCTTATAGGCTTATGGATACTTGCTACACTCATCACTCA
>WUQU01000323.1 GCA_009889605.1 Candidatus Bathyarchaeota archaeon
CCAATACTTACCGGACTAGCCATAGCCATAATTGCAGTTGCAATCCTTGTGGTGTACACGCTTTACACTGTCAGGAAGCTTGCACGAAAATAAACCCTACAACACTCTCATATCCCCCCCTTTTTAAAAAAGAATTTTAAAATAAGATGAGGAGTGCCGGAAAATGCCTAAACCCAATCTCGAGCGTTTGCTGGTTCCAGTTTCTGTCCCCTGTTACGACTGGAACGACTACAGCGGTGAAACTTCACGGAAAACCGTAATAATTTCTCCTATACGCATAGTTGATGATGGAAACGGGGTAGTGCAGGTAAGCTGGGGATGCAATCGCGGAGCCTTCTGCAAAGACAAAAACTGTAGATACAGCCATACAGCCCAAAACCAAGAACTCTAAAACCCTTAAAATTCTAACGGAACCTCAATAAAATTCTTCATAAATTTCAGTTAATGCTTTTCTAGGCTTCAAAAACATTTATGGTTTCGCTGCTTCAAATGGCGTCTGTGCCAATTTTTATATAAATGCTTGTGAAATAAAGAAAGCGTCTAGGCTATAAACTTGCGAAAATGTGATAGTCTATGCGTAAAACAATATTTAAAAAACTTGAAGCTGAAGGGTTAATTGCCAATTACAACCGCTTGAGGAAAAATCTGCCTCCAAAACTTCCCAAAAGGGTTTACATTTGGGACGAAACCCTGAGAGAAGGCGTGCAAACTCCAACAGTCTTTTTGACTTACGTGGAGAAGGTTAAGCTGGCCAAGTTGCTGGATGAAATAGGTGTTTCAATAATAAATGTGGGCTTTCCAGCCATTTCCGAAGAAGAGAAAAACGCTGTGAGAAAAATAGCTAATGAAGGCTTTCAGCAGGCGAAAATCGCTGCTTCAGCACGCGCAACCAGAGAAGACGTAGACGCATGTTTAGAAAGCGGAATAAGAGAAATCTCCATATTCACCCCATTTAATGGGCTTAACCTAAAATATAGACTTAAAAAATCTAAGGAGCAAGTCTTGAAAGACACTGTGGAATGTGTTGAGTACGCGAAAAAACACGGGGCCACCGTTGACTTCTTTTTGGAAGATGCTGGAAGAACCCCCCTTCAAGACATACTGCAAATTTTTGAAGCTGCTGCAAAAGCCGGAGCGGATAGACTAGTAATAGCGGACACTGTTGGATTTTTAAGACCCCTTTCCATGCGTTACTTAGTATCCCACGTTAGATACGGACTTTCACAGATGCTTGACAAAGAAGTGCCCCTCTCAGTTCACTGCCACAACGATTTCGGCCTTGCAACAGCAAATACACTGGCAGCGGTGGAGGAAGGCATAACATACGTGCACACATGCATCGCTGGCTTCGGAGAAAGAGCTGGAGTCGCACCATTGGAAGAAGTTGTTGTAGCCTTAGAACTTCTATACAACATTGACACAGGCGTGGATGTAAAGAAGCTTTACAGGCTTGTGCAGCAGGCAGAGAAAAGCTTTGCCTTGCCCCTGCAGTTTCACAAACCCATAGTCGGCGAAAACGCGTTTTCCTACGAAGTTGACGAACACGTTAATGGCATGCTGGCACATCCGCTTATATACGAACCGTTCCCGCCGGAAATGATTGAAAGGGAAATCCAGTTTTACATAGGCCGAGGCGGCGGAAAACACTTAGTGGAAAAACGTTTGGAAGCAGCGGGAATAAAGGCTTCAAGTTGGCAGATAGAAGAAATAGTTAGGCGCATAAGAGCAGTTCAGGAAAGCCTAGACAAAGGAGGCGCACAGATGACCTTTTACCAAATTAAAAAGCTGATGAAGGAACTGCGGAGAGGCTTAACTGAGGAAGAATTCTGGAGGATCGTCGAGCATGTCACAAAGCAAAAACCTAAAATTCAGCCTATGCCAACCGAATAGAAAACGGGTTAAACAAGTTCTAACTCTTCCATAATCTTCTCCAACTCTTCAACGTTTAGAAGCTTTGGATAATTGTAAATAGGGCCACTTGGCTTTTCATTGTAGTATGGACGGTTACAGTCTGGGCATCCAGAAGTCCGAAAAGGTTCACCGGACTGAACTACCCGTTTTAGAGCAAGCTTATCAATTCCAAAACTGGCTATTCTGCCATCAACATCAAAACTCATATTTTCAAGCCTAGAGAACCCATTAAAAATTAAATAACGCGCCAACTGCACCCTTCGATACTGTTGTATAGGCGGCTGCCTCCAACCCTCCAAAGCGGTTCCAGCAACAGGAGTAAAAGCGAAAAGCGCCGGCAAAACTCCCATATCCACACATTTTTGAATCATATGCACCATTTCCAGTTCAGTTTCACCCAAGCCCACAATTAAATGGGTGCTGACTCTCCCCTTTCCAAACACTTTAACAGCTTCTTCCAATAAGGCCAACTGTTTCCTCATGATGTATGGCCCTCCAGCAAACGCGCCTTTAACCCTATCAAAGATTTCCTCAGTGACAGCGTCTATGGGTATTCCTATTCTTTCAGCACCAGCCTCTGCCAAACATTTAATATCCTTAAGGTTTACGGGTTGACATGAAACGGAAACTGGAACCCTTACACGTTTTGAAATCACCTCAACAAGAGCCTTAAGATCTGTGAATACTTCTGGATAGTTTAGGGCTTGTAAACAAACACGCCTTATAGTGCCTTCTTCCGCAACGCCTTCCATTTTGCTAATAACTTGCGCCGTGGTAAACACAGGCCAAGAAATTCTGGAAAGCATGTCAGCTCTGCTGCGGCTTTGCCTCGCTTGAGGACAAAACCCGCAGTTTGCAAAACATTTACCCTCTCGGTAAGTCATCAGATAAGCTGTTGTAGGCGCTGCGTCAAGCCTTCCATTCAACAAACCCAAGGTAATTGCTGACCCTAGGGAAACACGGAGTTTTTCAGGAACTTTGACGTTAGCAGACAAGTTTTCACGCACTCTTTAGCCTTAGCCTTATTCAAGCGTGTGGTCTTCTGGTAAGGATTCTGAATTCATAAATATTATATTTTTTATTTAAAGCCGATTAAACCGAGCTTAGGCGTCAGAGTTGCGCAGGTCAAAACTTGAAATTTACGAGGCTATACTGGAAAATTTAGCTAGAAAGCCTTTGAGAGTTGACAGCATTACCTAACATAAAAAGCAAAGAGAACGATGAAGAAGAATCGAAAATCAATAATGGCGAAGTGTAAATGGGCCTTATGAAACAAAAACTATTAAGCGGGCAATGAAAGGCTTTACCTAGAGAGAAAATGACAAAACCTTCGCTTGAAAGCCTCTGGCAGATGCCCGCCGAAGAACTATCCAAACTTTTAGACAGCGGCATTTTTTTGCCTAAAACGGGAAAAATTCATTTTTATGCGCCAAGCTTCATTCATTACAAGACAAACTATTTTTGCTCCGCAATTCAAGATTTTCCAACAATTTCCGTTACGGGAAAAGGATGCGCGTTAAACTGCAAACACTGCGGCGGGAAAGTTTTAGAAACTATGCATCCAGCTAAAACTTCAGAAAAACTCTACAATTTATGCGTGAAACTTAAAAAAGAAGGCGCTTTAGGCTGCCTAATAAGCGGCGGATGCCTTCCAGACGGTTCAGTTCCCCTAGACAATTTTATCGACGCCATTGAGAAGATTAAAAAAGAATTGAAGTTGACGGTTTTTGTTCATGTCGGCATTATAAGTTATGAAAGAGCCAAGAGGCTTAAAGAGGCAGGAGTTGACGCTGCCTTAATTGACATTATAGGAGACGGAGAAACAATCAGGGAAATTTACAAACTTAACACGACGACCAAAGATTATGAGAACTCTTTAAAAGCATTAAGCCAAGCTGACTTAAACTTTGTACCACACGTTATCGTTGGACTACATTACGGAAATCTTAAAGGAGAACTGAACGCCTTACGGATCATTTCCAAGCATAAACCCAAAGCTATTGTAATAATTGCCTTCATGCCCATACATGGAACAGAAATGGAAAAAACGGAACCACCTAAACCGATGGATATCGCTAAAGTGATAGTCGCCGCGAGGCTAATGTTTCCAGAAAAGCCGATAGTTTTAGGGTGTATGCGTCCAAAGGGCAAACACAGGGCCTTAACAGACATCTTAGCCATAAAAGCCGGGGTAAACGCCATAGCCTTCCCCAGTGAAGAGGCTGTGAAATATGCAGAAAAAAGCGGCTATGCCTTCCGTTTCTCACCGTTCTGCTGCTCACAAATCCACAAAGACTTTTACACATAGGTTATCCGTCGTTTAAAATCCTAACATTTATTGCCAGGCATTACAGCCCTCAACAGTTTTTGGCAAGCCACTTCACGGGTATCTAATGAGCATAAGTCCTTTTGATACAAACTCAAAGATTAACGCGTATAAAAAAGGGGTTAAAAAAGGCGAGATGCTCGCCAACAAATTGCTTTACAAGATTTCCTATTCTTTTGTAAGCGTTATCTCCATTGTTGAAACCATTCTCGCCCTGTTTTCACCTTCTCTCGGCGGAAGCTCTTCAGTTCCTATGGTGATTTTGTCTACTTTTAGATTCTTTAGGAAGCGGCTTCTGACTATTTCAGCCACGTCAACAGCTGTTGTTATGGCACGCCCTCGAGCTTTCAAAGTTATTTCCTTAGCGTTAGAAGTTGATAGACTTGTTATGATCGCTAGAACATAACTCATTGCAGGTTTCCTTCCAATGAAGACAACTCCGGATTTTTCAGCCATTTTCCATCATCCCCTTTAAGTTTATCGCAGTGTGTAACGCCGCTGTGTTTCCTTGCCTTTTCCACAGCAGAACGTTAATGCTCAGTATATACAAACTTCCTTATAAACACAGTCGATAAATCAAGATAAACGCAAAGACTGGAAATTAAAAAGAGTAATAGAAGCCTTCTCCTTTCGCTTCTCCAGCTGAATACTACTAACACATTAATAGTTATAAAATGCTTACTATTCGGTTCACCATATGTCCATCTACAAAATATGTAAGAAAACGAAACTTTCAGAAAAGGATAAATTACTATTCTCTTCTTTAGAAATCTTGTTCGGGCGGTAGCTCAGCTTGGTAGAGCTTCCGAGCCTCCTAGCCAGTCTAGGCGGCGGAGACGCTGTAGATGCCCACCCATGGTGGGTGTCGCTCAGCCTATCAAGCATACAGCGTGATGCAGAAACCGGAGTGTCGCAGGTTCAAATCCTGCCCGCCCGACCAAACCCTCTTTAACTTCATTTTCCACAACGACATAAGTTTACAAGGGTACGGGTTTTCCTATGCAACAACCTTAAATAATTAAAGCTGTCAAAATGGTGTTTAGTGGGTGGAGGAAAATAGGTAAGACTGTGTGTGTTTTGGTTGCTGCTATGTTGATTTTGCATGCAGTGTTGATGGCTATGGTATATGCTAGCACACCGGATGTTGAAC
>WUQU01000324.1 GCA_009889605.1 Candidatus Bathyarchaeota archaeon
CAAGTATTGCCTTCCCCTGAAGAAGATGTGGAAGATTAAAACGTTAAGGTACGGCATAATAATTGGGACATACCACAAAAGAAAAGCTGCAGAAGCACCAATAATCGCTATTGCTAGAAGGCGATTAATCGATCTTCTAAAGATGAGAAGAAACAAGGCATACAATACTAATATTATTGATACTAGAAATGTTGCAAATTGATGAGTCAAGAAAATTGAAAAGGTGATTGAAAAATTATAAGATTATGTGCTAGGCTCTCATTTTTGAGGATAAATAGAAAAGCAATAGGCAAAAGTAAGCTACCGTGAGCAGGCTTGGGTAGCCGCCCCAAAAATTGATTTCATAAAGGGGGAAACAAAGCAGCATCAAAGAAGAAGCTATTATGCCGCATTCTTCTCCAAGAAGTCTTGCGCCGAGCAGGTAAACAGAAAAAATGAGAAGCCAATCAATTGTAACTGTCAACATCTTTACTAACAATAAAGCTTGCTCAACACTTGTTGCGCCTGTAAAAACAATGTATTCGGCTAACAGTATACGATAAAGAGGCGGGTACCGCGTGATTTCGGACAATGAGACTGTTCCAGTTTCCAGCATCTCATAGGCTTTCCCTAAATGGACAGCAGGGTCATTTCCGAGAATTAGACCATTTGAAGAGATAAGCATGTAAAAAAGTGAAACGGTTAAGGCAGAGAAGACAACCAAAAATCTTTTTAAAAAAATGTTTTCTCATAGCCATCATTCCTGAACCTTACCAGAGTCTCTTACTTTGAATATTGCCACATTATCATTAATGAAAACAAGATTGAACATTGGGTCATTGGAGAATTTAGCAATTTCACATTCTTTTCGTCTACAAGCAACAAAAGAAAGCCCTTTCTGCCTTATTATTTCACGATAATCAAAGGTGCGAATAGTTGGAGAGTTTTCATCTATCTGAAACCGCAAACCACTCATGTTAGCCAACATGTTTTGAAAATATTTTCCCTCAACCTTTTCAACTTCAAACCCGCCCATCGTTATCTTTATCTCCGCTTTTTGAGAGTTTTCCAAATTATACATCAGCTCTAGACAGGCTGGATACTCAGGCGTGTAAGCTTGGTTGACGGCGTTTTCCCTTCGAATATTACTTGGCCACACATCTTTGTGCTTTCATGCAGCACTCCCACGGTTTGATTTAGCATGAAAATTTTTCCGCTTACGCGCAGCATGAGTCTAACATACTCCAAAGAGATTTCATCCTTCACACTTTCTAAATTCACAGAAAAAGTGCAGAATTTTGACCCCTTGAAAATTTCTGTTTTCCGAGTTAAAATTGTGTCCTTGTTTTCTTTTATTACCGAAACACACGCGGATTCCGAAGTAAAATCAACTTTCATATATTTCACCGGAAGCACCGCAACATCCACCATCTCTGTGCGAATTCCATTTCTATAGAATACTGTCATTTCACTTTCATTAAGGTAAAATATGGGATATGGACTGGGAAATCTTTCACTATCGATTAACAAGATGGGGTTGTGCCTTCCCACGTAGCCTCCGTCGTCTCTTATTTCAATTAATCCGTTGTTTAAGGCGAAATCTGTATCAAGCAACATCCTTGCGATATTTGCAGCTTCAAACTCGTGGGGGATTATCAGAAATTGCGGTTCTACAGCACTCATAGTCGCCCGCTGCCCAAATCCTGAAAGCCACTATCCATAGCCATGTTGAGAAACGAAAACAGCGTTTTCAGGGGTTTTCTGCCTAATCCACATTAGAGACGTGAACTCCGGTTGAGAAACAACATCATAGTAGCCGGCTATGGAAAACCCTTCAGCGGGGCCGGTGAAAAAGGGTGAGAAACAAAATGCCAAAGATATCAGAATCGCAGATACAGAAAAACAGTAAAACGTCCTAGAATTGATTTTCACCCTTCGACTTTGTTTAACGCGTTCCAGAGTTCTCGCAAGAAAGCTTATTCCATGGTCAACAAAAAGTGCAGTGAATACTATTAACGGCATGACAAAAAATATGGAAGACGGTAATAATCCGTATACAGCCCCAGCAAATAAGCTTGAGTTGCAAAAGCAGGCACCAATATCCATAGCATAAACAGAATACTTACACGGTCAAAGGTTGTGCCACGATATTTTTTTGAAAAAGCAAAAATGGAAAACGCGGGGATTAGAGATGCAAACACTAACAGTATGGGAACCCTGCGAGAGAAGAAAAGCGCCTCTTTATTCTCGTCTATACCGCCAACAAACATGCCTTGACCAATATTTTTCAAGTATATCGGAAAAACCTCAACAATATACGGGAGTATAAGCAAGATGCCTAAAAAGATTGATAACGCAAGAAAAGCAGCGGATTTTTTCTCATCACGTTCTTTTGAAATCAAGAGTTCTATGAGTATGTAAGGAAAAGCTATGCAAATAAACACTAGCGCACTTAAAGAATGAGTGAAAAAAATTGCACTTACGAGAAGAGAAGAAATTACAAGAAATACATGCGGAGAGAGATCTTTCCTTAAAAACACGTAAAAAACTAAGGGTATCATGAGAAGCGTAACAATATTTGGGTATCCACCCCAAAGAACTATTTCGATGTCCAATCTGGAAAAGCAGACCATGAAGGCCGCTATTAAAGTAGCACCCCTCAACCCCCAAAGAGACTTTGTTAAAAGAAAAGCGCATAAAACAATAAGCGACGAAAATAGCACAGCAGTGGCAAACTGCGCTACGTAATCGGGCATGCCAGTTATCAAAATTATAAAAGAAACAAAGACGTGAAAACCTGGATGAGTTAGGGACGGCCCTCCTCCCATATGATAATAGTTCCAAGTAAAGTTTCCACTTTTTAATATAATAGAATTGATTATGCTTTCATGCAACCCTATGTCCGAGCTCGGCGGGTAAGGGTCAACTTGCAATAACAAGATGCGATACACATTGAAAAAGCGAAAATTGATAACACCGCGAATTTTTCGTATGAGTCCTCGCTTATTTCTGTCATCTATGGAACCTAAATCCATCTTCTGTGGTAAAACTTAAATTTTACTACCTTCATAGTGCACGCTGAAGTGATATATGAATGTCATGGCTTAAATCCATGATGGAAAAAGAACCTCCAGAACCAGAAAATCCTATAGGAACTGTTGTCATCGGAACCCTAGAACCAGACATGCATGAAACTCCAAAGGAAATGGTCAGAAAAGCACTGAAGAGAGCTGGATTCAAAACAGTAGACCTCGGCAAAGCAGTTTCTTCTGAAAAATTTGCAGCAAAAGCTAAAGAAGTAAACGCAAACATCATAGCAGTCTCAGTGAACATTAAACCTGCAAAAGAAAACTTGCCAAAGTTAGACCAAGCGCTGGCAAGTGCTGGTTTGAAAGGCAAGGTAATTCTAATGGTTGGCGGGGCCTCAGTCACAAAAGAGGACGCAGACGCCATAGGCGCACTCTACGGCAAAAGTAAAGAAGAAGCAGTGGCCCTCGCCAAAAAGGCTATTCAAGAACGTAAATAGGGTAGGGAGAAAACATGTTCAAGTTTAAAGCACCACAGCATGTTTTTGAAGTTGGCAGAGTTAAAATTGGTGGCCAACCGGGAGAATTGCCAACAGTTCTAATAGCTTCAATATTCTATGAAGGCCATAGAATAGTTCTTGACGCAGACAAAGGAGAATTTAACGCCAAAGAAGCAGAAGAATTGCTTAACAAATTGGAACATCTAAGCGACTTAACCGGCGTCCCATTCATGTTAGACGTCGTGGGAACATCTGAAGAAGCCTTCAGAAAATACATAGACTTTGTGGCAAAAGTCACCGAAGCCCCATTCCTAATGGATGCAATCAGCCCAAAACTTCGACTCTCAGCAGCCCAACACGTCAAAGAAGTAGGGCTTACCGAAAGAGCAGTATACAGCCCAATTATCAAAGGAACCCCCAAACCAGAGCTGGATAAAATAAAAGAGACAGGGGTTAAAGCGGCAATAATACTTGCTGAAAACCCAGCGGACAACAGCACAGAAGGAAAACTAGTTGCGGTAGAGCAAGCTTTAGCACGCGCAAGAGAAGCGGGGATAGAAAAATTCTTAATAGACACTTCTATTCCAGCCTTCGGTCCAGACATGGGCTCAGCTGTAAGAGCCATATTCTACATAAAAGACAAATACGGCTATCCTACAGGTTTGGGCACTGGAAACGTGGTTACCACATGTGGGTGGGTTAAAGTAAACTTCCCCAAAGAAGTTAGAAGAGTATGCGACGCTGCAACCAACGCTATAATGCAGACAATGGGAGCAAACTGGCTTATGTTCGGACCTATTGAAAGAGCAGATTACGCGTTTTCAGCAGCAGCCATAGTTGACGCTTACGTACTAAGCGCAATGGCAGAACTGGACATAAAACCGCTGGTAGATAACCATCCAGCTTTCAAAGTGTTCATGTAACCCCACATCCACCTCTTTTTATTTTTTATATTTTAACCCCAATCGATTAAAATGGAAAAGATGACAATGCAGAAACTAAAGGGCAAATATTGGTTTTTAACAATAATCGCGTTTACACTAATCACATTATTAACAGCGTATACTATCCCAAACGAGTCTCATTTTTCTTTTGTACGTTACATCTTTGGATTTATTTTTGTCTCTTTCACACCTGGATACTGCCTTCTCCGCCTACTATTTTCGAAAGACAAAAAAATTGAAATCATAGAGGGAATAGTTCTCTCAATAGCCTTAAGTTTCAGCATAGCGGGACTTATTGGACTGTTTTTAGGATTGACCTCTATTGGACTGAACTTTACCTCCGTCACAGTGTCCCTTGCTATAGTCGTACTAGCTTTAGCGTTGCTTGCCTTTAAAAGGAGCTAACTAAGTTTCAAATGCAAGGTTCTAAGCAGATAAGCCATGGAAGTTCTTACCGCCGAAATTCCGTAAACCCCACCTTTAGCCAACATTTTAAGTACATACCGTGGTCTAAGATAAAACCCTTGAAGAGCTTTAAAACGAATCTCTTTAAGGCGCTCCATGCTTAAATAAGGCGTTTCAAACACGGGGGTTGCCGTATCATATCTGTCAAAGTCCTCTGTTTTCAGCCACCCCTTCTCTTTAACAATATCGTAGAGGGGAGTGCCGGGGTAAGGAGTTGCTATATAAAATCCGACATCTTCAGGATTTAAACTCTTTACAAAATTCACTGTTTCCCAAGCAGTCTCTTCGGTTTCACCTGGAAAACCTAAAATCACACTTGCAACGGTCATTAATCCAACTTCGTGAGCCATCTTGAAAGCGTCTCTAGTCTGCTCGATCTTAAATTTTTTATGCATCTGGTCTATTATTGTCTGGGATCCGGATTCTACCCCAAACCAAACGGCTATGCAACCTGCCTTCTTCATCTTTTCAAGTAAAGGCTTATTGACCATGTCCACTCTCGTCTCACAATCCCAGTGTATCGGTAATTTTCTGCGCATAATTTCATCGCATATCTCATCAACTCTACGAGGGTCAACGGTAAACGCATCATCATAAAATGTAAACTGATCTGCACCATATTTATTGTAAAGGAACTCTAATTCGTCCACAACGTTTTTGGGGCTTCTCATGCGGTACTTCCTTCCAAACATCCGGACAGCAGTACAGAAATCACACCAGTAAACACAGCCTCTGCTTGTCATCACCGGGATTATCAATTTTCCTACTTTTATGTAGGAATTAAGGTTTAAAAGATGATGCGCGGGAAAAGGCAGATCATCCAGGTTTTCTATGTAGGCTCTATCTTCGTTGCGAATAATCTTATCGCCTTTTCTGAAAGTTATTCCTTGAACTTCATCTAAACTTTCCTTGCCTTTTAATTTGCTGAGAAGGTCTAGGAAAGTTATTTCTCCCTCTTTTCTTACAATAACATCAAGAGCGGGACATTCATTCAGTGCGTTAACATCCCAGAAAGTGGCGTGGCATCCTCCGAGAACAGTTGTGCATTCTGGATGAACTTCTTTTGAGATTTTTGCGATTTTCAATGCTGATTTGTAAGTGAGAGTGGCGGATGTTATTCCAACAACATCTGCATCAATCTTTTCTATTCTCCTGCGAAAATCCTCTGGGCTTAATTTTTCTCCTTGGCAATCTATGACGTTTACTTCATGGCCGCCTTTTTCACAAACTGCACCTAAATATCCTAAACTTAGAGGGATAAATGGTAAATGCTGGTGCGCCTTTTCAGGATAAGGAGGATTTACCAGAGTTACCTTCATAGACTTCCATTCCTCTCCAGAGATAGGTTTATTCTATGTATTTATAGGTTTTCCGAATAATACTTATTTGCTACGTAATTGGACAGTGTTCCAATATTTTCTTTGATTTCATGTCTTGAAATACATGTTTCTGGCAACATCAAGGTTTTTGGGAAAAATCCCTTTTTATAACAATTCTTACTTAGCAATGTTTGTTTTAGAAAAGGAGATTTGCTGAAATCCAGTTTTTCCTCTAAAATAGCATGGTGAAAGTTTTCCTTGCATGTTAGTTTGAGGAGATGCTCTTTGAATTTCTTATTTAAATCAGCTGAATTTCCAAGCTTTTTGGGAATTAGCCCTTTTTTTTTGACATCGTCATCTACGTTTGCAGCGGCCATAAGCATTAAAGCTAAAAACGGTTCTTTTTCTATTTTTTAATGAATTTCGTCATTAATTCTTCTTCGCTGATTTTTAGAGAACTTGCTCTGGAGATTTCTGATACGAGTTCTTTTAGGGGTAACTTTCTTTCAGCAAACCTGTTAAACAATGATCGGTCAGGGGACAAACCTTGCTTTATTATTGCACTTCTCACCGCTTCTCGGACACAATAACCTACTAACCTGCCAATTTTTGATGTGGGTCCTCCGAATTTTATTTGTTGACCATTGTTTGTAGATGCTATGACTAAACTGTCGGTTACTGTAGCAAGGTCGCCTGAATATCTGCTTCGTATGTCCAACTCTTTTAAGCTTGCCGTTTTGGCCTCTGTCGCGGTGATGAAAGTTTGCATAAGGCAGCTTTCGGTGGGATTTCCGTTTGTAGCAACTATAATGTTTATTGTTCCCGGGTGGTTAAGATCTGTTTCGATGTTTTCTCCAGCAGTTTCAGCAAAAGAACAGCCGGCGGTTGCTATTGCGCTAACCATTAATTCTTCTTTTTCAGCGGTTGCCATGGAAAACTTTTTGACATCCGCTGCGGTGATCATGCCTACAGTCTGCTGAGGGTCTAATTTAAGCTTCTTTAAAGCTCAATGACCATTTGCTCAGGATTTTCATGGAGAATTTTATCGTCATAGTCTGTTGGTACATCTACATTAACTACAGCTTTTGCTTTCTTGAACCCGCAATTATAAATAGCTTAGCTAACAGTGGTGATTTCCCTTTGTGAAATTAAAGCAAATATATTATCCTTTAAAAACAACTTAAGATCTTTATTAAACATCTCGTAGGTTTTCATAAGTCTAAATCTCCATTGTAAATAATAGGGAGCATTATTAAAGGCGTATTAAAAATATTTCGTTCGGCTTTAACAGTATTGCTGACATGTTTTGCGAAATTGTAATCTTCTCTATTCTTGTCTTGATTTTGCGGGTATCGGGCTTATGAAAAATTTGCTGAGAAAGTCGTTAAATCCTTTATTCCCTATTAACGCAGCCATTAAGAAGCTCATTATGGTGACTTCGGCTAGAGCTTTTGGCAGTATGTAATATAGGAATATTGAGGCTCCGCCGCTTCCGATAAAAATTGGCATTAGCCATGCAAAGTAAGCGTATGTGTATAGGCATTCTGGGACGTAAGCCAAAAGCGTTGCTGGAACCATCAGAATAGAAGAGTGCTTATTTTGCCTTAAAATTAATCCTTTTGCTAAAATTCCAGCTGTTAAGCCTGTTAAACCCTTTCCAAGGGGTAGGCCGATTAAGCCGAGCCAAGAGCCCATGCCCATGGGGCCAAACATAAGTCCTGGGAGAATTCCTACAAAAATTCCTGAAATAAAGCCTGTTAATGGTCCTGCATAGAATCCGGCGATAAAGGCGGCTAATAAGGAGAAATCTAAAGCTATTCCTGGAGCGAGTTGTCCAACTTGATATGAAATTGCAAATATCACATTTCCGAGGGCGCCCATCATTAGGGTGAATGTTATTGTTTTTGTGTTCATTGTTTATCGTTTGCTTTTTTAACTGCGCTGTTATTTAAGAGTAGCTACCCAAAAAAGAGTAATGACTGGAGCGGGTATCCTTGAAAAATAAATATGGCTAATGCGTATATTTTAGCGGGAACGCTGTTGTCGTATAGTTTAAAAATTTCCTTCAAAGAAGTTAAAGCTTGGCTTGAAAGCGAAACAGGTGCAGTTCTCACGCCTGTGCACGTGAAAGCTCAAAAGCTTCTCAATGAAATGAATAAGGCACTTGGAGATTTAGTTGATGCTTCTAGAATTCTTTTAGAGAACAGTCAAAAAGAAATTGAAAAAAGGAATATGCGAACCTTCAAAAGGGCTAAGGCCTTGAATAAATTGGCGAAGCTTTTTCTTGAAAGGTTTCAACAAATCAAAGTTACAGAGAAGCCCTCTTACAGAGAGTTTGAATCTTTTGTCAAAACTGCACGGGAAGCTTTTGGAGTAACAGATATTGACATTAGAAACTGGTTTCCAAGAATTTCCCCATTCTTCATTTTGGATAGGGGAAAATTTGTAAGGGTTTTCGAAAAGGCGAAGGAAACACTGAAGGAACTTAATGATTTCACGGCAAAAGAATACGTAAAAACAAGGATTTTAGAGGATACTTTCAAGCTTATAGAGGATATAGCATCATTAGAAGCCCAGTTAAACGTCTTGAACGGCCAGATTAAGAAAAACAAAGAGGAAAAGGCGAAAGTTGAAGAAGAAATAGTTGATGTTCAACAGAAAATAGCTGGGATTATAGGTAAGGCGGAACTGGGCCAACTGAAAGAGTTAGAAGCAGAAATGGCAAATTTAAGGATGGAAGTGGAATCTCGCTTAAGGCATCTTCAAAAAGCCTTTGTAAAGCTTCAGTCGTTGGCGCTTCACGGCGAAGGAAGCAGCCTAACCCCCGAGGAACTCAAAAAACTTAACCATTATCTGGCAGACCCGTTTGAAGCATTCTCAACTGAAAATGCTGGTTACCCTATTTTAAAACAAATTCTTAGCAAAGTTTTAGGTCTAATTTCTAATGGAAAGTTGAAGCTTAAACAGGACAAGGAGCGAAAAGCAAAACAGGAAATAGAAAAAATTTTGAAGGAAAACTCCCTTGCAAGCCTTCACGAGCAATGTGTTGCTGCAAGACTGCGGAAAAACCAACTTTCCACGTCTGCTGCTCTTATGGAAACTAGAATGGAGCTGTCGAAGCTTCAGGAACATTTTGAAAGGCTCAAGAAAAAACGAGAAGCCTTAGAATCTGAAGGATACATGGTTGAGAGAAACTATAAAGACGCATTGGGCAAGATTCAAAATTACAAAGGGCAAATTGAAAAAAACATATTTGATTTTACCGGGAAAAAAGTTAAAATCGAATAATGCGAAAGGGCTGAAACTTGCAATTAAGCCTTCAGCAAATAGTTAAAGAAGCCCTAGAAATCCGATGTAAAGAATTTAAAAGCGTTGTTGAAGAAACTGCAAGGCTTATCTGCAACGAGAAGGGTGAAGTGGGAAACTTTGAGATTTTGGGAAGGCTTGTTAGGCTTATGCCTCTAGGCGAAGCTTTGATAATTGGAGATTTACATGGCGATTTAGAAAGCCTAATTGAAATCATAAACAAGAGCGGTTTTCTGCAGAAAATGTGCCAAAATCACGATGCATTAATGATTTTTCTCGGCGATTATGGGGATAGAGGCAGCCGCTCTGTGGAAGTCTACTATACGATTTTAAGGCTTAAACTGTTTTTCCCAGAGCAAATAATTCTAATAAGGGGGAACCATGAAGGCCCAGAAGACATTTTGGCGTATCCCCATGACTTGCCCTTCCATCTTCAAGCGAAATTTGGCGAAGAATGGAGAACCGCTTATGATAAAATCCGCAAGTTATTTGATTGCTTATACAATGCGGTGGTTGTGGAAGAACGCTACTTGATGGTTCATGGAGGCTTGCCTCCGCAAGCAAAAACACTGGATGATTTAGCGTATGCCCATCTTAAGCATCCGAAGGAAGATTTTCTTGAGGATATGCTTTGGAGCGACCCCAGCGAAATGATTGAAGGCACATGCGCATCTCCTCGAGGTGCTGGAAAACTTTTCGGCGAAAACATAACCCGAGAAGTGTTGAAACGGTTTAACGTTAGTATTCTTATAAGAGGACATGAGCCATGTGGGGAAGGTTTCAAAATGAACCATAAGGGGAAAGTGTTAACTCTTTTTTCAAGGAAAGGACCGCCATATTATAATCTTCACGGGGTATACCTTACCCTAGAGCTTTCTCAAAGGTTTCAAAGCGCAGAGCAAATGATTCCGTACATTCACAAGTTTTAAAGCCTTTATTATTGAATGCTTCACGGAAGCTTTAAGAACTAAGCCTAATTAGCATTCCATGGATGGAAAAGGCGGTAAAAGCTTGAAGATTGGAATTGTAACGAAGGATCCTGAAGCGTATGGTTCAGCGACGTTAAGAGAAGCGTTGACTAAGCGTGGCATTTCGAATGTTTGTTTAAGTTTTCCCCAGCTTGTTGCGCGTGTGGGATATAAGCCATACTTTAAAATGGGCCGTTTAGACTTTCTTAAGGAACTCTCTGCCTTAATAATTCGTCCAATTGGGCGGGGCTCTCTTGAAGAAATCGTTTTCCGGATGGATGTCCTCTATCGTCTTCAAAGGCTAGGGTTATACGTTGTTAATCCTCCAGAGGCTATTGAACACTGCGTTGACAAATACGATATTTTGGCTATTCTGGAAGACAACGGCTTGCCAGTGCCCCGAACAGCGGTGACTGAAAACCCTGAAGAAGCTTTAAGGCTTTTCCACGAGTTAGGCGGAGACGTTGTTGTAAAGCCTGTTTTCGGCTCCCGGGGGATAGGCTCAACGCGTGTTACCGATCCGGAAGTGGCGTCAACAATTTTTAGGGCAATAACCTTCTATCACGGCGTAATCTACATCCAAGAGTTTGTTCCCCACGGCTCTTCAGATATTCGCGCCTTTGTCATAGGTGACCGTGTGGCCGCGGCAATGCGTCGTGTTGCAACCAACTGGAAAACTAATTACAGTCAAGGTGCCCGTCCAGAATCCATAAAACTTGACAACTACCTGGAAGATTTAGCGGTGAAATCTGCCAAAGTTATAGAATGCAAAATTGCGGGCGTGGACATTCTTGAAAGTCCCAGGGGGCCGCTTATTGTTGAGGTTAACAGCCAGCCGGGATGGAAAGGTTTACAGTCGGTAGCAAGCGTAAACATTGCAGACGAAATAGTGGCCTTTGTGCTTTCTGAACTTAAACGATAGGAGGATATCAAAATACGTGAAGTCGAAATTGTAAAAATTGACACCACAGCTGCGAAAGCTGAAAAGGTAACGGGTTATGTTGCAGAGGAAAAGCCGCTTCACCTCTTTGTAAATAAAGTGCAATATGCCACCATATTTTGTTCTCCCCAAGAGCTTAAGGAATTGGCAGTGGGCCACTTGCTTTCTAACGGCATAATAAAGGACGTCGAGGAAATCGAAGAGGTAAGGGAAAAAGAGGGAATATGCCGCGCAAACCTAAAACCCACAGCAAACGTGGAAAACCGGTTAAAGCTTGCAGAACATTTTTCACGTGTGATTCTTTCAGCGTGCGGAGGTCCATATCAGCTTCAAGCGTTAAAAAAACTGCGTAAGATAGAGTCGAAGCTGACGGTTAAGGCTGAAACAATCCAAACATGTGTAAACAACCTAAATCGCATGGCGGAAACTTTCAGAAAAACGGGCGGGGTTCACGTAGCCGCAATTTATAAAGGCGATGGAGCCCTCGCAGCTTTAGCCGAAGATGTAGGACGCCATAATGCTGTAGACAAGGTGATAGGTAAGTGTGCCTTGGGCAAAGTGGCTTTCAGCGAATGTTTCCTCGCCCTAAGCGGGAGATTGACAGGCGACATAGTTTTCAAAGCTGCAAAGGTCGGCTTGCCCATAGTAGCCTCCATAGCCGCCGCTTTAGATTCAGGAATAGCCATAGCAAAAGAGGCAAGCATAACCCTAATAGGGTTTGTGCGTGGAAAAAGCATGAACGTTTACACTTTTCCTGAAAGGATTCTCTTGTAAGGATCTTCAGCTTTTTCAGGGAATAGGGTTTCCATGCCATTTTTAAGCAATATTCGCTTTTTGTCTTTCGTGAAAACTCCTATTATATAAGCGTCAACATTATTCTGCCGCAGCACTTCTTCGACTTTTTCTCTTGACTCTGGGCTTACCGCAGCCAAAACTGTTCCCGTGGAAGACATGGAAAGCGTTTGCAGTTCTGAAAGGCCAAACCAATGCTTTAAGATAAGCGCTTCTTTTGCAAAGGGAATTCTCTCCCAGTCTACCTTGAAACCAACCTTGGAAGCTTCAGCCATCTCATTTAAGGCGGCTGTTAAGCCTCCTTCAGTGACATCATGCATGGCGTGGACGCCGCCGACTTCCGCCAAAACTAAGGCCTCTTTCACGCAACTCTGGGCGGCGACGAGGTTTGCAAGTACGCTGGCGTGTTCAGCTCCAAAAAGTCTTTCAGCCAAAGTTTGATGAGTCAACGCAAAATTTACAGCCACCTCTAAGCCTATGGGCTTTACGCATAAGATTTGGTCTCCAAGCTTTGCCCCGCCAGGGGTAATTAATGCGTCTTTGCTTGTTACCCCATAGGCTGTGCACACTCCAACAAGGGTTGACAAGCCTTGATAGGTTCCAGTATGCCCAGTTACGATGGCAATTCCCAACTCTTCTGCGGCGTTGCAAGCCTGTTTCATAATGCCATAAAATGTTTCAGGTTTCGTTAAAGGCGGTCCCAAAAGGTTTATTGTGCAGTATTCTGGTTTGGCTCCGAAAAGCGCCACGTCTGAAGCTGCATAATGTATTAGGAGCCAACCGAACCATTTTTCTGGAACGCCTATGCATGGGTCGGTGGATACAACTAAACATTTATCGCCAAGCATGTGCACTCCAGAATCGAATCCAGGTGAAGGGGGAACAATTACCCGCTGGTCCTTTTTTATACAGCTTAGCAGTTTTCTAAGCTCTTCTGCTTCCAGTTTTCCCATTTACCACAAATCCTTCTTATTCCTTGAGCAGCTTGATTCCTCTTCGGGTTATCTTGAAGGAGATCCACTCTAATGGATGCTCGCAGCCTTCCATTTTCACTATTCGCAGTTCCCGGCGACATTTTTCCTCGTTAAACCTGAAGAAGAAAATGTTATGGGCCTTGTTCAGGTCCAGGTCTGTGGCTCTCTGCGTTGCCAAGTCTTTCTGCGTTGCAGATGTCATAATGTCTATGTTGACTATGTTGTCGTAGTGGCACCAGTTAATAGTCCAGTCTTCAACGGGCTCCATGTACTTCAAATCGTAAAGCGCAAACAACTGTTCGCTGAAGTCTCCAGCTGCAAACCGTGTTACGCCCTTTTCTGAAAGCATTCTGTCAATGCGTTTCATTTCCTCAAAATCTTCCAGGCTGAAATATGTAACCCTAGGGTCTTTTGGGTAAGGTGCAAAATGGGGAAAGGCTTGGATGGCGATGAACTTGCCTTTTTCAATGTATGGCTCGATGTCCCATCCGAAGGATTTGAAATAGGCTATTAGCCGTTGGAAAGGCTTATCCATAACGTCATAAGCCACAGTTTCGCCTTCGCATAGTCCTTGCCAAAGAAACTGCATGGCAAAAACCGTTTTTCCCGTTCCAGGAGGCCCGTAAAGAATGTTCCGCGAGCCGGATTCGATGCCGCCGCCTATTAAATCGTCGAACCCTTTTATTCCAGTTTTAAGCTTTGCCATGGTTCACCGCCTTTTTAGAGAAAAATTTTAAGCAGTTTGCTTTCCTGCAGCAGGTAAACTATGTAGATGCTTATGGCTAGTTCAGGCAGCAAGTAGCTTCCATTGTATATGGCTGAATAAATTGCCGGGTTCATTCCTTCTGGAGCGTAGTTGGCGAAGAAAATAACTCCTGAAACAAAATGGGCTATGAATCGGCCCCAAATGCCAACGTTGACGCCTACAAAGGGGCGGTTGCGGGAAAACCCTGCTAGTCCAAGGGCGCCGAAAGCTAGGGGATAGTCAAGAAGCAACTGGGCGGGGTGCACTATGAAGGGTTCGATGGCAAGCTGCACAAGACCATAGACAACCGCCGCGAACACCCCTATTTTTGGGCCTCTCCTCAGGGCTAACCATAGAATGGGCACCATTGAGCCAGCTGTCACAGATCCTCCTTGGGGGAGACTGAAAACTTTGATGTAGCTTAACGCGGTTGCAAGAGCCACAAAAGAGACTATTTCGGCTATTATTTTGGTTTGAGAACTAATTTTTGGTTCTAAAGCTCTATCATTCAACGGTTTTCCCTCCGCCGGCATTACCCGGATCAGGTTCTAGGGGTCGACGGCGCTTAGCCGTCCTCTCAGCCGGGTCACCGCCCAGCTCCCCCAAACCTTTTGATAAAGTAATTTATCTACTTGCAAAAAAACTTTTTGGATGCAGCTCTTTTTGTTATCTCTCCTGTGGGCTTGGCTTAAAGGTTTAGTTTGGGTCTAAAGTTTGAACTATGTGTATGCTTTGTAGGGCGGGTGGGGCTTCACAAGCATTCTTGAAGGATAAAGGTGAAAGTGGAATGCGAGAAAAGCTAAAGGAATTGCTGAGGGCTAGTTTACCCTTTTTGTCAGCAAGTCCTCGATTATTTTGAGGATTTGTTTATGTCTTCTTTCGTCTTCAATTATCCATTCAAATACAGCTTTGAAATGGCCAAGATTTATTTTCGCATCATCTGCCATCAACTCAACTAATTTTACGTGTAATGCTGTCAAGTATTCCTCGGCAACAAAACTTTCAAGCTTCATTAACCCGTTTATTAACGAGGCAAGTTCTTTAGAGCTTATTTCGCTCTTGCCTAAGATTTTTTTTCAGCATCCATAACGAGAGTTTTCCAGCTTTCACCCCAAACCTCTTCACACTCGCTAAAACAAACTTCGAAACCGCCAGACAACCATTCACCAACTGCCCTAAAACATTCAGCATGTTTAAAGGAATCGCGAGCAATAAAACCTAAAAGACCACCAACAAGTTTATCATCAGCCAACTTAGCAACATGTTCGTAAGCCTTCGCGATCTTCTCCTCAAGCAAACTGGAACAATAAAGAAACTTCGCCAAATCCTTCCCCGATATTAAATTATCCATAATCAATCCTCCTCACATGCCAAATAAAAGCCGCCGCGGCATAAAGCAATTACCGACAAAATGCAGATTCCAAATTCTAACCAACCATAAACATTCCATCAGTCACCTTTTTAACGGAACAGTTCTAAAGACATCGCAAATCGTGTTAGTGGCGTTATTTCAAACGTTTCTAAGCATGCAGTGTAAAGGGGATGTTTGTTAGATTTCGCCATTAAATCGCACAGCATACGCGTATATGGAAACTTTAAATACTGCGGGAAGAATGTATCTGCGGTTGAGATTTTAATGGGTTTGATAGGCGAAAAATTTGCAGGTTTAGAAGCTTTATGTAAACATTATGTGGAACTTGGTGTAGATGCTTCTGTGCTTCCAGAGGGTAGTCCTGAAGCGTTGGAGAAAGGTTTAGTCAGGAAGGATATGGGTTACATAAAAGTGAAGGGGCGTAACTTTGAACTTGTCACCATAAGGATGAAGGGGACAACGTCAGGTTCATACAGTTAAGGAAGAATATCTTTAGGTAAGACAGGAGGCGCCAGCGTAGGCGTCCCTGTAGGAGAAAAGCAGAAGATACCTTTTGAATACCATCATATAGTGCGGACTAAAGTTGTTGACGATAACTCTTTGAAGGTGGATCTTAAAAAGAAAACCAAAGGGCTCATAGGCAAAGAAGTCACAGGTGTATCATGGGAAGGGGGAAGCCTTGCAGTAAAACTCGATTCAAACGCTGAACTTAACATGGTTATCATGAACTTTATCACATCTAAAGACGACTTGAAAGTTGAGCCAGACAAGAAAAACAACCTCGTTCGGATAATCTTCTCAAGGCCTTCAGAGATCAAAAGCGGAGTAATCCACGGAACCCTTTTCACATTTGACAGAAAAATGCTCCCGAAAGAAGCCATAGAAGCCATCGATAAAATAGCCAGCCTCATCCAGTAGGTTTGGCGGACGTCTTGTTTAATTCCTATGCACTTCTTTTCCTCCAGCTTTGGCTTTCTATTAAAACTCGACAACCGTAGACATGGGCAAGTTCGCTCCTTTCCGCATAAACCCCCAAAAACACAACCCATTCAGCCCCTTTCATTCTTTGCAGTTTTAAAGACTTCGTGAACGAAGCACACAAAAAGGAATTTGAGAGAAAGCGCCCAGTATTTTGTTAAGTGCTTTTCCAGAACGCTTTTTTACTTGTATATTTATTTTTCCTAGAGTTGAATTTGCTGAGATGTCAAAGTATGAAGCCTTTGCCTAAAGATTTCGACGCCATAGCTGTTGAACATAAGTGGCAGAAACTTTGGGAAGACATGGGCGTTTACCGTTTCGACTGGAAAGATTTTGCACGTCCAACTTTCAGCATTGACACCCCGCCGCCTTACCCTTCCGGCGAGTTTCACATGGGAAACGTCCTTAACTGGACATACTTTGACATAGTGGCCCGTTACAAACGCATGAGAGGTTACAATGTTTATTTTCCTCAGGGCTGGGATTGCCACGGTTTAGGCATTGAAGTTCAAGTGGAGAAAGAGCATAAAATTAGAAAGCGCGACTTGCCTCCGGACAAGTTCCGCAGCCTCTGCATGCAGCTTGTGGAAAAATACATTGCCATGATGAAGGAGGGCGTTATACGCCTCGGCTGCAGCGTGGACTGGACAACGGAATACCGCACTATGGATCCGGATTATTGGAGGCGCACCCAGCTTAGCTTCATAATCCTATATCGTAAGGGCCTAATTTATCAGGGAACTCATCCGGTTAACTGGTGTCCCCGGTGCGAAACTGCTATTGCGGATGCGGAAGTGGATTATGAGGAGCGAGAGGGAAAACTTCACTATATTAGATTTCCGTTGGAAAACAGTGGTGAATACCTGCTTATAGCTACAACAAGGCCGGAATTTATACCCGCCTGTGTTACAGTAGCCGTAAATCCCACAGACGAGAGATACTGCAAGTATATTGGAAAGAAAATCACGGTTCCAATAGTGAACCGCCCCGTGGAAATAATTTCCGACGAAGACGTTGATCCTTCTTTTGGCACCGGCGTGGTCATGATATGCACATACGGCGACAAAGAAGACGTTAGAACCGTTAAACGCCATAACCTTCCAGTAATCACTCTCTTGGCTGAAAACGGCCGGATAAACGAGAATGGAGCAAAATATGAGGGTTTAACGGTTGAAGAAGCAAAAAAAGCCATCGTTAAAGATCTGGAGGCTGAAGGACTGCTGGAGAAAATTGAACCAGTCACGCAGCAGATAGGCCTCTGTGAAAGGTGTAAAACTCCCATAGAGATTTTGGAGCGCAGACAATGGTTTATGAAAACCCGCGTCCTAACCGAGAGGGTGGTAAAGGAAGCTAATGAGATTGTTTGGTACCCGGATTACATGAAAACCCGCCTGATAGATTGGGCGCGTTCGCTAGACTGGGATTGGGTGATAAGCCGCCAACGAGTTTTCGCAACACCCATACCCATATGGTACTGCAAAAACTGCGGAGAAACAATCCTCGCCGAAGAAAACTGGGTTCCCATAGACCCGAAACTTGAAAACCCAAGAATAGACGCGTGTCCAAAATGCGGCGGCAAAGAATTCATTCCGGAACGAGATGTTTTGGACACGTGGATGGATTCATCGATTACTTGTGCGGTGCACGCTGGTTGGCCTGACCGCGAAGACTGGAGAAGACTTTTCCCAGCTGATTTGCACCCTTCAGGCGTGGACATAATCAGAACATGGGCCTATTACCTAATGGTTCGGCACATAGCCCTTTTCAATGAGAAACCGTTCAAAAGTTGCCTCATAAACGGCATGGTTTTAGGCTCTGATGGCAGGAAAATGAGTAAATCCTTGAAAAACTATGTGGCTACTTCAGAAGTTCTGGGCAAGTATGGTGCAGACGCTGCCCGCCAGTGGGCTGCAGCAGGCGGAGCCACAGGCTCGGATATCCCCTTCCGTTGGCCTGACGTGGAATATGGAAAACGTTTTTTGACGAAGCTTTGGAACGCTGCCCGTTTCGTTGCCAGCCAACTGGAAGGCTATAGGCCTGAGGAAAAGTTTGAGCTTCAAATTTTGGACAGGTGGGTTCTGAGCAAGGCTGAAAAGCTAATGCAGCGGGTAACCGAAGCTTTGGAGAAATGCCAGTTCAACATAGCCCTTGAAGAAATCCGCAATTTCACTTGGCATGTTTTCTGCGACCAATACATCGAAGCTGTAAAAGACCGTCTCTATAAACCTGAAGTTTACGGCGAAGCCAAAAGAAAAGCTGCCCAATACTCGCTTTACACGGTTCTCTACCGCATAATTCAGTTGCTGGCGCCAATAACACCTCACATAACAGAGGAAATCTATCAGGCAATGTATGCGGAAAATGTGGGTGCAAAAAGCTTGCACTTAACCCGGTGGCCAACCGTGGATCCAAACAAGTTTGATGAGGCCTCCGAAAAGGAAGGCGACCTAATAATGGCTTTAGTGTCGGAAATTAGGCGGGAAAAGGCTGAAAGACGGAAACCTTTAAACGCTATGATAAGGCGTGTTAAAGTCTACGCTGGAAACAGTGAATATGCGGATATCCTGATGCGGAATAAGGAGGATATTGTGGGTACATGTAAAATTTCGGAACTAGAGATTCTGCGTAAAAAAGGCGAAGGCCGGCAATTGCCCCAATGCGCAGAAGTAAGTTTCATCAGCGAATACGAATAACATGCCAAAAGCTTTTCCTCTTTTAATCGCATTTTTACTTTGGTATATGGAAAAGTTTGGGAATAACCTTTTTCTGGGCAGATCTGCAAAATAGGCTTCTCAATAGTTGGAATGTTTAAATGTCGTTGTTTGCTTAAAATTTGCGCCCTTTGCCTTTAAAAGTGTGGCAACCCGTTGCCTGTTTCTTTGTTAACTTCTTCTGGGCATTGCATGTTTATCCGTATTTTCTAAGTGCTTCCACAAGAGCGTCTATTTCCTTTTCTGTGTTGTAAAAGTGGGGTGCCTCTTTAGTTGGCATCGTACTCCAAAAGGGAAAGGAGAACGGCG
>WUQU01000325.1 GCA_009889605.1 Candidatus Bathyarchaeota archaeon
CCTAATTCTGCTTCAAAAATGATGGAACCTATGCAGCTGTACTGAGTCCCTTGGTATATGTCGCTCCAGCCTGCAGAAGTTTTGGTGTCGAATACTCCGCGATACTCCATGCGATAATTAGTTTTTATTAGCCCAAACTAGGAGCAAAGGAAAAGCAACAAACCCAACAAAAAAATGCAAATCCTATGACAAGTAGTTTGCGCATCTAGGGCTTCCTCCAGCCTCCTTAACGCTACTCAAGATGTACTCACTATTATCTAATTATTTATTTTTCTAATATTTGATAATTATTATTTAGTGGTTTTATTTTTTAAGCTTGTTGAGGCGATGAGGCTCGCCTTTAACCGCCCTTGCTTCTGCATGTGCAGGGGCTGATAGCTTCTACCCAGCATCTAAACTTGTAAGAGGCGAATGGGAAGTGCTTGAAGTAGGGAGGTTTAGCGTGGAAATAACACGGTTACAGATTTAGAAAGCGCATACATTAATTGGGAAGCCTTAACCCGGAAAGTTGCGGAGTATGTCATAAGCCGTCAGAATGAAGATGGAGGCTACACTTTCTGCAGAGACACGGACTCAAACGCGCAGAACACGCATTATGGACTGGCTATTCTAGACTTGTTGGGAGTTCCCTTCCCAAATGTTAAACAAACGATTAAGTGGCTGCGTGAGTTTGTTCCAGACAGTCTCTATTCGCATTATCACGTGAATAAGGCGTTGCAGCTTTGTGGACAGGAGCTGAACAAACGTCTTAAAGCCTTTCTTAATTCCACGCGGTTAGTTAGAGAAAATTACACAGATGTTTACGTGGAAGTGGCCTCTGAGTTTGAAACCGTTTTCATGACCACCGAGCTTATGAAAATGGCAGGAGCCGCTGTAGACAACCAAAGAATAGAAAAGTGACTTTTAAAATATCAGAACGGGGACGGCGGTTTTGGTGTTAAAGGTGATTCAAATTTGAACTCTACCTATCACGCTGTGGCTTCCCTTTTTAATCTAGGCTATCCAGTGAAAATGCTTACCAAAACCCGCGAATATGTTAAAGCGTGTGAAAAGCCTTCAGGAGGCTTTACTGTTATACCGAACAGTTTTAGCCCGTACATGGAACACACATATTATGGCGTAACAACGCTCAGTTTGATGGGTGAAAAGATAAAGTATCCCAAAGAGACTGCCCGTTTTGTTTTAAACTGTCAAAATGCGAATGGCGGCTTTGCAAGGTCGGAGGTTGGGATATCAACTTTCGAAGACACGTTTTATGCAGTTAGCATACTGCGGACAATCAGCAGAATGTAAGGAGTTGCCCAATAAGCATGGATATCACATATTTTCGCCTTGAAAGAGTTATCAGAAGCAACACAGAATGTTTTTTGCACATTAGAAGATGAAATCGAAAGAAAATACATGGACGCCTACCTTTCCGAACTTGTCATGGACACTAAGATGAGAGAAAAAATTATCGAAAGCAAAGGATTTTGTAATAACCATTTATACAAAATGCTCATAATTGCAAGTAAGCCAGAAAGCCCAGACGGCCATGGAGTCGCCTTAACCACACAAAGCATCATAGAAAAGTTCATCCAAGATTTACACATAAACAAGAAAAGGATGTAAAAGACAACTTTACTCGGGCATGGGACGAGAAAAAGTGTCCAGCATGCGTTCACATCGCCAACTTCATGGAAATTTACAACAAAAAGATTGTGGAGCTTCTCTTCTCAAGCAATAAAGAGTTTCTTAAACTCTTTAAAAATTCCAAAGGCCTTTGCGTTCCTCATTTTACAGCACTAATACGCGAAGTGGCAAAAGAAGAGAAAGAAGGCAAACAAGATATTATCGACGCTTTAGTGGAAGTTGAAGAGAAAAATCTTCGTCGGCTAGATCAAGAGCTTTCTGAATACGTAAAAAGTCAAAGTTATGAATTTTCAGATGAAAAGCGAAAGCCTCTAGAAAACGCACTATTAAAAAGTGCCCAAAAAATAGTGGGCAGACGGGGAATAGGCCATTCCCGCGTGCTTAAAGGGATAACTGCCAGAGACTGAAAGGTGATATTTTCATTGAATCCTACGCTATCACATACTTCATAGTCAGTTGTAAGCGGAAATTATAAATTGGTAATGTAATAATACATGGTAACCGCCTTAAAATTTAACTATTCCTTGTGTAAGTGGAGTATGGTTATGAGCACACACGCAGAAGAGTTGAAAATTCGCCTAATGACCATTGAACTTCTCAGAACTGCAAAGTATAAACGTAACATTACATATCGCGAATTGTCTTCTAAGACGGGTTTGCCCGTTA
>WUQU01000326.1 GCA_009889605.1 Candidatus Bathyarchaeota archaeon
AATAAATTATTTATAGGAATATCCTAAAAGGGATACGGTATGGCCATAAAGAGATTGCTGAAAGAGAAAAAAGTGCCTCTCTACGCCGTCATTCTAATGGCATTGGTCGCTGTAGGACTAGCTTACGCTAGCATGGTTATTATTACCAGAATATGGTACGTTAGGCAATCCGTTTGGAAGTTCGAGGCGGATCCTGACGTTGACATAGGGCAGGTTATGTGGGTTGAAATAGCGCAAGAATCTATGATGCCTGGCCCAATGGTCATCGAAGCCCAACTTTGGTCTCCGCTTTGGCCTCATTATCCAGCTTACGCATTAAATCAGATTCATAAAGGGAACATCGTTTGCATTTTCTCCATAAGCGAAACGCTTCAGGATAGCTTTCCTGTGGATAGGTTGTATAGAGTTGAAGTTCTCATAGGTGATGTACGCATCGCTAGGAGATACATTGAGCAAGGTGTCGCTATTCCTGAAGAAAGGGAAGGGGTCCTATGCATAATAGACGTAGGGAAGGAAATCCCTTCAGAGATCTTAGTACTAGTAGTTAGGGAAGTTATTGATTAAAAACCATAAAGCTATTCGTCTAACCTTTTTTTTCTCGGCATGGGGCTCCTCACTTTCAAAGGAATTATCAATTAACTTTTCAGCTAGCTCGCACTTTTTATGAGCACGTACATTCCTCCGAGCGAAGAGCTGACTTTAACGCGTTCGCCATTAACTAGTGAAACAAAATATTGCCGCTCGTGCTGCGGCAATCTCAGGAGCTACTGAGATCTAACGGGAAATGCGGCTATATGACATTAATATTAGAGGGGTAGCATCGGTTTTAATGCTAGGCGCCTTCATGAGAAGAACTTCAGGGCTTCTTAGTATTATTTCACGACCTAGCCTTCGCTGATCTAAGGCGCCATTAGAGATCGAAGCTAGCATTTTCTTGGTAAAAAAGAGAAGGGTCTGCTAAAATAGCGTCCTAACGCCTCTTAACCCTTAACTTCCTCCACATAATCATAGCTCCGATCGCGATGAGCGCTATCGTCGTCAACGTTCCGTAAGCCGAGCTAGTCATCAAATTCGATAGGGCCATTTCATAGCTAGACTTAAGGTCTTCGAAGGATTTTGACAGCTCTTCATGCGAGGATTTTAACTTCTTGTAATCCGACTCCAATTTCTCATGAACTTTTAATAGCCCTTCATAAGCGGCTCTTAATCTTTCGTATTCAGCCTTTAACCCTGTGTACTCCTTGGATAATTCATCATAGGCTGTCTTCAATTTCTCATGGGCTTTTAATAATTCTTCATATGAAGATCTTAGCTTCTCGTGATCCAAACTTTAACCTTTCATAGTCCGCCTTCAGCTTTTCATATTCTTTCATAATTCCTCATAAAGCGCTTTATAATCAACTTCAACATATTTAACGTAAAGCGTCCACTCCTTAGGATCGAACTCATTGGGGAAATCGATTATAACGGCATGCCCTTTCATGACTAAGAATAAGTCACGTTCAAAAGATGCGTTTCATTATGTCGGATGTAAACTATGGCGATCAATCGATTGTATTTATCCATGACGTATAAATCGTCTACGTCCAAGTAGGCTTTCTTCTTGAGGACGAGGGCGGTTAACGCTTCCTTCGCCTCTTTGCCTCCAGGCTCCTCCAATTCAGGGGCATCGATATCAGCCAACCTCACCCTTCCCACGGGGAAGGCGTCGAGGGCGTCTCCGTCTACGACCTTGTAGACTGAACGGTTACGTCGACTTCGGCTTCGTGAGATGGAACGGCCGCTGTAGGAGCTGCAGCTGGACTGGTCAATAGGAGCAAAAGGAGGAGCGACAAGGCCGTTGAAGCTAAAGGCTTCTTCATTTTATCGCCCGCGGTGATTTGGCTTTAAACTCTTTATAACATTTACGGAAAGGGCGAAGAGCTAAGGTGCTTTTAGGTATCGTTTATAGCGAAGGCCACTTCACAAAAGAAGGCTTAAAGTAAAGTAGAAGCTTAGGATACTCTCCACTTATTCAAGCGATATTAGGAAGGATGATGTTAAAAGTGGTTATTTTAGGCACCTCCCTGCTAAGATTTACAAGTGCTTAATTGAGGACTTATAATTCAGATTGGAGGCGAAAAAGAAAGGGAAATGTTAAGCGACCTTTGGTTTCCTCCTCGCAAAGTAAACCGTTGTAGCTATGAAGGCTACAACGACCCCATTTCGCGTGGATTTGCCAACGGCTCAATCGATTTGATCGCGGCTTTCGCACATGGGATGGAATCGTGAGCTTCAAGCCGCGACAGCCTCTACCCCCCACCTCGTACGGGCTGCTTCAGCCCTTAACCATCGGGCTCTGCGAAATTTTCAGCCCTAGAACCCCCTTATCGAGGGCGAAAGCGAGCCGCGATGGAATTGAGGGCGAAGATAAGGGCACTTCAACCTCATGGGAGGATTGAAAGCTTCGCGTGAAATTCCACTCGGTGGAAATTCTCTTTCGCCTAGGGAAGCTTTAACCTCATGGGAGAGGGATCGGCTCCCTCGAACGTTAGAATTCAGCGCTGAATTCTCGCTTTTTCAGCGCTGAAAATCGATGGCTTTTCCGGCTTTCGACACGAGGGCATCGCCGACGGCTTAAAGCAGTTCCGTATGTGCGACGTCGCACATATGATATCTCGTAACCTAGGTTCAAACCTCGTCGGCTTCATTATAACCCGGTTATAATGGACGTTGTAACCGCTTTAGAGCGATCTCGTGAGAATTCGCCAAGTTTGAACTTAGGTTCAAACCCGGAAAAGCTTCAACCTCGTGGAAGCACCCCGCACGTCCGTTATTATAGTGCGATAATGGGCTTTAACCCTTCGATCCCATGGGATTGAAATTATGAAAAATTCTAACTTTTTCGCTCCAAGGTGAAAAAGTTATGAAAATTATAACGGCTTATACGAGCCTTCGAGATGCTCTAGGACGCCTTTTTGCAAACGTTATTACCTAGGTAATAATGGAGCTTTAATCCCATGGGAGAAATTGAAAGGCCCTAAGCGTCGGATCTGCCGTAAGCCTATCTATGTCTTTAATCTCGTGGGAGAAAATGCCCAAAACTTTCTGAGCATCCCAGCCCTTAAAGCTCCTAGATATTTTTACCGAAAGGAGCCTTTATCCAAGCGGTGCGATATCGCACTATTCCGTCCCAAGGGATTGAAAGGCTCTGAGGCCTTAACTCAACCGAATTCAAATCGCCATAGGCTTTTTCTACAATGGTTTCCATCTCTCCAGCTCGGAATACATTAGCTACTAGAAGATTAAGCACCTAAAGGAGCTCACTTAGTCTTTTCCATCCTTGTAGCTCTACCATTTGAGGCTTCATATCGATGCTTAAAACTCAAAAATAAAAAATGGGGGATTTGCGGGGGGACTTCGCCAGCATGTCCTAGGTTCAAATCCCACCCCGCCCGTCTACGAGTTCCGGCTAAAGTTTGTTGGTTTTTTAGCGGTTTTGCCGGTGTGAACCGTTTTATTGGTCCGATTTTCGGATTATTTTTGAGATTTTTAGCATTTTTTAAGCCGAAATAAATAAATACTTAATGCCCAATACTATAAGTGTTGTTGGAATTGGAGGTGTATTTTAGATGAGTGGAGAAATTAAAAAAGAAGAGGTTGTGGGGCTTCCTGTTCTTGGTCAGAAGGCTCCAGATTTTGAGGCGCCGACAACCCATGGTACGCTGAGGCTTTCAGATTTTAAGGGAAGTTGGCTTGTGCTGTTTTCCCATCCGGCTGACTTTACGCCAGTGTGCACAACGGAGTTTATTGCTTTTGCCAAGCTTTACGAAGAGTTCAAAAAGAGAAACACGGAGCTTTTAGGTTTAAGCGTGGACAGCGTTTCCTCCCACATAGCATGGACGAGAAACATCGAAGAAAAAATGGGCGTTAAGATACCTTTCCCAATAATCGCTGACCTAAACAAGGAAGTGGCCAAAAAATACGGCATGATTCATCCAGAACAGAGCAAAACTGAAACTGTCCGTTGTGTCTTCATAATAGACCCAGAAGGCAAGATAAGAGCTATGCTTTATTACCCCCTAACCACTGGCAGAAACATGAATGAAATACTACGCATAATAGACGCGCTGCAGACAACCGACAAATACAATGTGGCTACGCCTGCAAACTGGCAGCCAGGCGATCCCGTAGTGGTTCCACCTCCAACGACCGTGGAGGCTGCAGAGGAAAGGCTTAAAGAAGGCTACGAATGTAAAGACTGGTACCTATGCATGAAAAAACTACCGGAGAGCTAAAAACATGCCATGTGTATCTCCAGACGGAAAACCCACAAAAACTGGAATGGCGATTCTTGAATTTTTGAAGGAAGGCCCTTTAAATCCTGAAGAAGTTGCAGGCAAAACGGGCAAACCGCTTTTTAGAGTTAGAAGCGGCCTAAGGGAACTAAAAAATGCTGGATTCGTAGAAGAAACCGACGGCAAATACAAGCTTTCTGAAAAGGGACAAAAAACTCTGCATTAAAAACACAGCGAGTAGGCCTTGTTTAGCTCTTTACCCCCCTCTTTCAATTTCGGCTTATAAATGCACCATGGTTCTTCAGCCAAATAGTCTCCTTTAAGCTCTGTGGGTTCATGTAGGTCCCCACAGAAATCTATAAAGTTGCTTGTAAGCCCGTAAGCCCTCGCACGGCAGCCTCCACACATATATTTATATTCGCATATACCACATTTTCCCTTCAGTTTTTCTGGATCTCGAAGGTCTTTAAACACTTGGGAATTAAACCATATTTCTTTGAAGGGTTTATCGCGGATATTTCCCAACTTTATGGGCATATAGGGGCAAGGGGTAACATCGCCTGTGGGGTATATTCGGCAATAGTATGAGCCAGCTATGCACCCTCGCATACCTGCCTGAACATGCCTAATTTGCATTCCTGTTTGTTGGGCGATGCGCATAAACTGGGGAGCGCAGGAAAATTTAACGTTTAATTTGCATTTGCTCATCTTCTTTAATGTTTGCTGTATCATTTCTTCATACGCTTCAGGTGTCACGGTTTCTATTTTGACTCCTCTACCTGTGGGCACCAAAAAGAAGAGGTGAAAATTTTCTGCGCCCAATTCTTCAGCCAAGGCCAAGATTTCGCCTATTTCATTGTAGTTTTGCCTTGTAACAGTAGTGTTCACTTGTGTAAGAATGCCACTTTTTCCTAACACTTTTATTGCGTTTACGGCTTTTTCCCATGAACCTTTCACGCCTCGGAACTCGTCATGTTTTTCTGGGCTAACTGAGTCTAGGCTTATTGAAACCGTATCTACGCCGACTTTCTTGAGTTTTTGGACTGTTTCCTCGCATATCAGTGTTCCATTGCTTCCCAAGCCTATTTTGAATCCTTTTTCCTTGCTGTAGCGGATTATTTCAAAAATATCTTGCCTTAAAAGAGGTTCTCCACCGCTCAAAATCAGCAAGGGCCTGCTTATTTCTGCTATCTGGTCTATGAGATTTTCCGCTTCCTCGGTGCTAAGCATTGAGAGGGGTGTTTTGTTGGAAGCGTTGATGTAGCAGTGGGAACATTTCAGGTTGCATTCTGAGGTGATATTCCATGAAATCACTAGAGGAAGGAACTCGGGCTTGATGGAATGTGTCTCTGTTTTTGAACAAGCCATTTTAAGGTTAAACTCGCACACTCCCTCCTTAGCTATTGTTTTAGGTTGGGTTAAATCAAAAGGGAAAGGAATAACCATGTTTAGCATGGCTTTAGCATGGGCGAAGCAGAAGTAACGACAAAAAAGCGACGCAACCGCGGGATTTGCCTTCATTTTTGCAGTTAAGTATTTTTGGCTTCCAAATATCGGACAGTTCAGGAAACGCATAACACCGGCGAACTTTTTAATGTCCATTTTCCTTTCAATGTAGTGGTCGCTAAGCATCAATTTATCAAGCTGATCCCTTTTCATTCCGACTTTGAGGCTTACTTCGAGAGCAGCCCGCACAGTGTGTTTGCCAAATTCTTCCTGTTTCAGCTTTATGTGCTCTTTTAAATGGTTAAGCCCAAATTTTTCAGCTGCGGCGCAAGCAGTCAAAAAGCCTTTTATGGTTTCATATTCTTGGCGTAAACGCATTTCAACAATTTTTAAAGCCCACTCTTGAAACAAGCTTTGAATTTCAACAGCAGCTTTAGTATTCCTTTCCTCAAGCATTTTTTCAACTTCAGAAAGTTTTCCTGTTAAACGCTTTAACAATTTCACTTTCTCTTCATCGTATAAAAAAGCGTTTACAGGAATCTTGGCAAAGGGTGTTCCAGTTTTTAAAATGCCTTCTGTGAGGTGTTTGACATCGGAAAGAAAATCTTCATAAAAGCTTTCTAGTTCACTGCTTATTTTTGCATAGTCCATTTTAAAAGTTTCAAGGATTATTTTGGACTCTGCTGCCATCTTCGTAACCATGGCCATGTGATAAAGGAGGGAGCCAAACATTCCAGGATCGAAGCTTTTCTCTTTTAAAGGGCCACCGTGAAAAACTTCCAAAATTAATTTTTTTGCGGTTTCAAAATCTTCATGGTTTATGGCATTTAGGGCGAATTCGATTTTTTGTTTTCTTTCACGTAACAAAATTGCCCATTTATGACAGTGGAACTCGTCAAACTTCAAGTGCAACCCTCTTCGCTGGTTAAGGCGAATTTGTGAAAACTAACAATTGGCAATTTATAAGCTTTACAAAAACAACAACTCTTTTTAATACCTTCTAGAATACTTCCATTTTCCTAAGCCAAAGGGGATTCAGGTGGCATGTCAACAAAAACAAAAGGTTTAGCGTTAACCACAATCCTTGGAATAATAGTATTTCTTTCCAAAACCATCATAGTTTCTCCTCTCGACAAAATCTTAATTTTTGTGCAAGCTCTTTCTTTAGCTTTGGGCACGCT
>WUQU01000327.1 GCA_009889605.1 Candidatus Bathyarchaeota archaeon
GCACATGGAATCGTTCCTGTACGGATTTCGTGATTATAACACGGGAGCGGTTCTGCTTCCCGTCACGGCTCCTTTCAAGGCAAGGGACATAGAGGCCACCATAGAGCAGAGCCAGGCCACAGGCAACCCAGCCAGGATTGTTCTCAGCCTTTCCTGGGAAGGTGGTTATTACATAGATTCAGACTACTACGACAACAGCCCAAGGTTGGTCTTCAACCACGAAACCGGGGCTATGGGAGCCTATGTTACCCCCGTGGAGTCGGCTGTTACCCCCGTGGAGTCGGCATAGGAACCCCGCTAGGTGGGGGAGGTTAGCTTCATATGGAAGCCTGTTCCAACTTCATATGAAAGGGACGAGCTTTGAAGCTCAAAGTCGTTTCTTTCTCCATCGTAGTCAACATAGTAAGCGTGTAGGTTGGGTTTCAAAAAATGCGAATTGAGAATTAATAAAGGCAAAGACACCTTTCCCCTATGAAGAACGTTCTTTACTTGCCCATTAAAGGACTTGTCCCAAAAGGTTCCCCCGCCTGAAGCCAAGTGCTTTTACTTGTCTTTGCTCTACTTGTAAACATTGAAATGAAGCCCAACAACTGGGCAAACCTTTTCTAGAGGTGTAAAGATAGGACTAAAGGTTATAAACACTCGGTCTTTGGAAGAAACTTCCTCCGAAGGCACAACCTTAACCGCTATAGTAGTAGGGCTCTCTTCCGCTCCTTTCCTGTTGGCACGCAAAAAAGTGAAGAAGGAGTGTATGCTGTCGCTGTGAAGTCTGCTGTCGCTGTGAAACTTCACAGAGTAAGGAACGAAGCGGAACTCCCCGTTCTCCTCTTGCCTGTAGAGGGGAAAAAAAGATTCCGACAGGTTGGAAGAAAGCATATCCAATGTGGCTTTTGAATAAGCTATCTTCCGCTTTTCCAAAAACTCTTTTAGGGAAGACCTTATCTGCTCACGGAGCTTTTCGGGAGAAACCTCCGAAGAACCTGCCCCTAGAGTGTTAGAAAGGGGAAAGACCCTCACCCTCCTTCCCGACACGCACAATTCAACCTCCGGGGTCAGGAAGTTTACCAGTTCTTCTAAAGGCTTAGCCAAAGCAGATTCTACGAACTTTCCCGAGAACTTACCCATAGCCTTCAAAAAGTCCCTCTTATGTTCTGAGAAAGACCTCAAGGTAGTACCCCTATCTACTTTCTTGCTTATATCGAGAACCTTTACGGTTATTCTTTTTTCTCCCTCCCTGACTACAGGGAAGTAAGAGAGATCCCTAGAGATTTCAAGGGAAAAACCCTTAAACCCTTCAGAGTCGTGAGTGATGTTTACGGACAAACTGGATTCTTGGGAGTCTTCCACCATGACTAACAGCGGAACCATTTCAATATTTCCTTTAACATGAAAAACATGTTTTCCCCTATCTTCATTGCTATATACCTTGTTTACCTTTTCCACAAGAATACTACCAATCTTTAGAGCCAAGTTCCCCTTGTACGACGCTGAAGACTTAAATGATGAAAGAGAGGTCTTTCCATAAAGATTTCTTTCAAAAGAAGAAACATTGTTCTTTAGTCCAAAGTCAAAACTGAAGATAAAAATGAATTTCTTGATATCGTCATCTTTAGGAGTAAAATGCATTAACTCAAAAAGGTTAAGGTAAACCTTGATGTCTGAAGAACTATCGGGAGTGTTTGCGCTTGTCCAATAGTCCCTGGCTTCCTGGACGGCTAGCATGACAAAATCGCTCAAAAGCATAGGTTTTATGCGACGCTTAGAAGAATCAACATCTTTTTGTAGGTTTATGGTTTCCGAATAGGAAACTCTACCAAACAACCCAAACTCGCCCATTTTAAGCCTTCTCAATACTCCACTAGCTAAAACGCCACCGTCTAATGCACTTATTACCTCAGCCAGGTAGTCCTCTGATATTCTACTATCCCTTGCGTCCAGAC
>WUQU01000328.1 GCA_009889605.1 Candidatus Bathyarchaeota archaeon
ATTAAGCTTGAAAACATACAAGAGAGTGCTGAGAAGGGCTAATAAGATGGCTATTGTTCTGAGAACCTTAAAACCACTTTGGAGGGTAATATTATGCATTTTCGAATAAGATAAGAACAAAGGCAAGTAAAATAGCGTGCAAAAGATCCAAAGCTCTGAACGGTACACCAAGCTAATTAGGAATATAGATGAAAGGAGATAATAAAGTCCAAAAATGCGATATCCCTTGACAAAGATAATCTGAAATATGCCTGTTAGAATAAATAACTCCCCAAAAACAACCGCGAATTCTCGATACTGGCTTAAGAAGAACGCAATGCTAAGAAGAACTAATCCAATCGAAACTTCTAAACAGAAATTGTTTGCTAATCTCTTCCCGGTCCGTTGCTGTTTAGTTTGTCCTTTTGGATGCACTTTTTTTCCTCCTCTCAAAGGAGGAACTAGAATTATTAATTTTATCTTTACACACTTTGTCTATACACCTGCTACAGCTCAATCCTAGACACCTTGAGTCAATCCATTATACTACCAATATCAAAATTTTGTATACTTTTTTCAAAAATTTTTTGGTTTTTACATTGATTGACAATAAATAACATTAAAAGTATAATACTGTCAAAAGAGATAAATGTGGAGGGGGTTTGATGATGGAAAAACAGAAGCTCAACATCTTATTCATCGGCGGGGGAAATATTGCGGGGATACTTAAGAGTGAACTCAAGGACCATATTGATCTCTGCTGGTATTACGATTTGAAAAAAACAGACCTTGATTGCCAATACTTAGAACGCTTTGAAATACCTCGCGAAACAGATATCGTTGTCGAATGTGCATCAGTTGAGGCTGTCAAAGAATTCGGGATTGACATTCTTAAAAGCGGTAAGGATTTTTACATCATCAGTTCAGGTGCATTTGCAGACGAAGAGTTCAGAGCAACTTTCTTAGCAGAACTCAAGAATTCTTCCTCAAATGTATATATCCCATCCGGAGCAATAGGCGGAATTGATATTGTCCGTGCAGTGAGAAATTACGTAGAGAAGGTTGTACTAACCACAAAAAAGCCACCAAAGGCATTTGGAATAGAAGAAATACAGGAACCCAAAACAATCTTCTCAGGAAACGCTGTAGAAGCCATTAAGAAATTTCCGCAGAACACAAACGTTTCAGTCACGCTCTCTTTAGCCCTCGGCAGTTTTGAAAAGGTCACCGTCAACGTGGTAGCTGATCCAAATGTTAATGAAAATATCCATGAAATAAATATATTCTCCTCCGTAGGAAATTACACAGTAATTCACAAGAACAAACCGTCTCCAAACCCGAAGACGAGTTACCTCACACCGCTCTCACTCGCGGCGGCTATAAAGCGGAATATAGAGAAATTCAAGATTGGATGATAAGAAAGAATGGATAAGTGAGGTGGAAACCATGGGTCCAACTTCCGCACTTGAAACGTTGAGAAAAGGATTAATAACACCAGAGGAAATAAGAAGATTAGCTGAAGAGAAAGGATACACCATCGTTGCGCACAACTACCAGATTCCGGAGCTCCAGCAAATTGCCGATTATATAGGGGACTCACTTCAACTTGCAAGGCTTGTAACA
>WUQU01000329.1 GCA_009889605.1 Candidatus Bathyarchaeota archaeon
AACTTTCCTCGATTTCCGGAGAACTCTTCCCCGCTTCTGACTATAGTTTTATTGACAGCGTTGTTCAAAACATTTGCAAGGGCATAACCTGCCTCGTAGACATTTCAGGAATGGGTTCAGAAGAGCAAAACAGGGTCGTTTGCCTAACGGCTTCTGCTGTTGCAAATCATTACAAGCGTATGTTGGAGGAAAACTATACTGAATGGCTAAACCTTCCAACCCTTTTAATAACTCTTGAAGAGGCCCACGATTTCTTAGATCCAAACAAGCCTAGAACCATATTTTCAGATATTGCCCTCACATATCGGAAATACCGCGTAGGCCTTAACGCTGTGACCCCAAGGCCTTCAAGAATAAACTTCGACGTTTTCGCAGAATTATGGACAAAAATCGTCATGGAAACAGAACTGCGAAGAGACCGCGCCTTCCTAACAGAAAGCACTCCATACCTTGAATACAGCGACACAGAAATTAAAATGCTAGACGTAGGCGAAGCACTACTAATCTCTGAGCCAAAAATAAGGTTCGCTGTGCCAATAAAAGTAACCCACTACCCAGAATACCTAAACAGGAAAACAAAAACACCCGATCCTGCATATTCAGCAAGCATCTCAGAAATGGAAGAACGCCTCAAAAACCTAAGACAACAATCTCCCCTTCAGCTTTAACCTGTCAAGATGCACTGGCTTCTGTTTTCTTTAGAAGCTTCTCCATCTCTTTCTTAACACCATATTTGAAGGGAATCTTACTTGAATCTCTTTCCAAATAGCCTTCTTCATAAAGCTTCTTCATCAATCTTGCAGTGTGTTCCCTGCTAAGCTTAATTCTCTCCTTAATTTCAGGCGCAGTTTTGGGGCCTTCCGTAGCCAGCATTTCCAGCACAGCCAACTCTGTTTCCGTCAGGGGCGCCAATGCCTTTTCCCTCTTTATTGGTATAACTGCTTCGACACTGGGCTCAGGAACCACCTGCACTTTTTGGACTTGCTCCTCTAAAGCAGATATCTTTGCAGTTAACATCTCGTGTGACGCAACAATATCACGCGTCTTCTTGTCCACTTCCTCTAGTTTCACCTGTAACTCCTTTACATCTTCTGGGGAAACGCCAGCTTTTGCCTCTAACTTGCTGACTTTATCCTCAAGATTCTCCGCCTTTTTAAGAGCTTCACTGCTTATCGAAGACGACGCGTCCACCTTATACGCGACCACCTTTAATGTTTCAGCGACACGCTTAAGCTCTCTGCTAAAGCTCAAAATAACCTCATTAAACGCCCCCTTGGCTTTCTCATATTCCTTCTTAGCTTTGGAAATATGCTTGTAATACTCAAAAGCGGCGCCAAGGGCCACAGCAAAGAAAATTCCTGCGAGAAACAACAATGCTTCACTCATACAAAGCCCTCCCCGTTTTTTGTGTAGCGCCTGTGTGATTTCATCACGTTACATCACACATCACAGTTTGTTATGGAAGAGATTTAAGGATTATGGTTTTTCCAGCGCATGACGCCTATGACATCACACATCACAAGCATCACAGACTCCCTTTTTCCTCTCAAACAAAACGCTCTCCTATTGGAAAGCCCTTTTTAAGCGCCTTTTTCTTTTTAAGCCCTTTATCTTCCTCTTTCTTCCACTGGTTGCCGCATATTTGTGACTTTGCTTTTTCTTTCATTGTGATTTGTGACGTCACGGCAGCCCCTCTGAAGGATTCGCAAGCTTTTTTAGGCTTGTTTCAAGCCCTTCTCGCAGCATTTTTAGGAATTTTAACTGTTCCTCTAATTGTGCACTGCTTATCGGTATATTCTTGTGAGCTTCCACATATTCCTGCAGTTTGTTCGCTACTTCAATATATGGGTCTAAAGTTGTGCTTTCAAAAATCCCTAAGTACCCTAAAAGTATGACTGTGTAGATTGCCCTTATGACGTTTTCTTCCGCCTGTCTTAATGTCCTATTAAACGCTCCTCGGCTTATTTTTGCCTTTGTTAGCCTTAATCTGGCTTTTTCATCGTATTTAAGTGGTTTTCCCGAGATATTTTCTGCTAAAACATTAATTAGCAGTGTTTCAAGCTGGGTTTTTGTTAAATGGCTATTTTTTGCCAGTATTTTTACAATAGGGTCTTCCAGAGACTTTTTCAGCCATATTTGGACGTTTTCTTTCAACTTCATTTTTACGAGCCCTGTGCTTCTTTTAATGGATACACTTTTGTATACAAGCAAGCTTTAAAAAGTTATTGGAAGCCTTACCATAGATTTTCAAAAGTACAAAGCCTGAAAAAATGCTTAAACCACAAAATAGCCAAAATACAGTGTTATTTCTACACTTTTACCTTTTAAAAGGCGATATTTTCCAATTCAACCGTCTAAAAAGGCTTAAAACCATTTAAGATTTGACCAAATCTACAACTGGCCAAATGCCTTTTTGCGTTTTGCCCTTGCCCATTTAGATATTTTGCTCCCAAACTAAATGTTCCTTTTGTGAATGCTTGAATGTTCTGCCTGCTGCTTTGTTAGGCCTCAGTCGCTTCCAGAAAGAATTTAAGCGAGCTTAGTTTGAGGCGTATTGCCTTTTCCTGTGATGACGTGATGTCACCTATCACTGTTAGGTCACGTGTGATGCAATGGCTTTTGTGATGCTTTTGGGCATATGTGATTTAACTGTGATTTGGCGCTCTCACAGCTTCTTAAAGATTTTCAGCTTTCGTTTTTAGCTGTTCAAAAATTTCTGGGCGTAAATCCCTCAATACGGGGACAAAAGTTTCTACAGGCCTAATGTCCGCATAGTTAACTTCTCCTGCGATGATGTCTTCTTCATCATATTTTGCTTTGGCTATAAGGGTTCCGTTTGGGCTAATTAGTCTGCTTCCTCCCCAAAACTGTAGGCCGTCTTCCACGCCTACTAGGTTAACATAGGCTAGAAAAGTTGTGTTTTCTATGGCTCTTGCGGTGGTTAATGTTTCAAAGTATGTTCTGCGGACTGCTGGTGAGGCTGAAATGCAAACTATTAGTTTTGCTCCTTCTAGACGCATCAGTCGGCTTACTTCTGGGAAGAAGATGTCATAGCATATGATTAAGCCTATTTTGCCAAGTTCAGTTTCAAAGGCGCCGGCATCATATCCTGGCCTAAAATAGCGTTTCTCTTCGAAAACGCTGTGGGTTGGTAAATACATTTTACGGTATTTCCCAATAAAGCCTTCTGGGCCTATTAGGACAGCAGAGTTATAAAGTGTTGCCTCTGTTTTTTCGCTGAGCTCTGGCATTCCAAAAATTATGTATATGCCGATTTCTTTGGCCAACTTTTCAATAAGGCTTGTTGATTGGCCTGGTATTTTTTCTGCCAACTCGTAGATTTCGTCTCTTACGGTATACCCTGTTAACGAAAGTTCTGGGAACACCACCAACTCTGCGTTTTGTTCTTTCGCTTTTTTCATGTATTCTTTAATTTTTTGTAGGTTTGCTTTTTTGTCTCCTCTTCGGCAGCTTATTTGCGCCAAGGCTATGTTGAACTTTTCCTTCATGCTTCTATCTCCTTTTTAGTGCTTCATGTTGTGTGGGGAAGGCGAAAGTCGAATCCGACGGTTCTGTACTGAATTTTTGTTGTTAGAGGCATTCTCCTTTTGTGCTCCATACTTTTCCATCTGTTCTTCACTTTATCCACCTTAGCCTTTTCCAAGCCAAGCTGGTCGGCGATCTCTTCTGTTTTCATAAAATGTTCTAATCCATATAGAATAAGGTCAAGGGTTTCATATTTTAGGCCTATTTCTTCTTCCGCCATTTGCCCGGGCCACAGGGCCGGTGAGGAAGGTTTTTGTGTAATTTCTTTCGGCAAACCTATGTGTTCTGCAAGTTTTCGCACTTGCGTTTTGTAAAGATCCATTAAGGGGGCTATGTCTGCGGCTGCGTCTCCCCATTTAGTGAAGTAACCTATCATTGTTTCAGACTTGTCTGAGCTTCCACAAACTATTAGGTTAAACTTGTTAGCGTAATAGTATAGGCATATCATTCGTACCCGTGCTTTTAAATTGCCTTTGCACATTTTGTCCTTAGGGTCAAAAGCGGGTAACGTGTTTTGAAGTGCTTCCAAGACAGGCGTGATGTCAATGGTTTCCGTTTTTAAACCGAATTTTTCCGCTACACGTTTAGCGTCTTCTATGTCTTTTTCGTTATAAGTTTCCTTTTCAGGCATTAACAGTCCTAAAACTTTGTCTCCTCCTATGGCCAGAGCGGAGAGGGCTGCCGCAGTGCTGCTGTCAATTCCTCCGGATAAACCTAAAACAATGCCTTTTGTCTTAGCTTTTCCCACATAGTCTTTTATGAAACGTGTTATTTTTTCTTCCACATCTGTCCAGTTTAAATCCAAGATAGACGGCTTTAGATTCATTAGGAATCCTTCCTAATTGTTAAGGGATTAGGCAAGTATTTAAGGACGAAGATAGAATAATGATAAATGGTTGATGCAAATAACATATGAAGGATTAGCGTATGGGACGAAGAAGGAGGAAAGTAGTTCGCATTCCCAAAAAGCGTTTGCCAAAATTCTTCTCTTGCCCTATTTGCGGTAAGGAAACTGTTCGTGTGGAAATTTTACGTGATGAAGACCGCGCCGTGGTAAGCTGCGGCAGTTGTGGCGCAAAGGAAGAATTTCCAGTTAAACATGCACTGGGAGAGATTGACGTATACTGCATGTTTACCGACAGAATTTATGGTGGAATGAAGGGAACTTCTGCGCCAGAAAGTAAGGGCTAAAGCTGAGGGATGCTGATGGTTGGCGCAGTGGAAAAATACTTACTCGACCGGATAAACTCTGAAGGGTCAATCCATATGACCCTAATCGATCCTGAAAAGGTGACGTCCCTTCAAGCTTCTGCGATAGCTCAAAAGGCAAGTGCGAGCGGCACCTCCGCCATTATGATAGGAGGCTCCACGTTTGTTTCCGTTAAACACCTTGACGCGGTGGTTAAAAATGTTAAACGGGTAGTAAAAATTCCTGTAATCCTTTTTCCCAACAATGTAACAAGTATAAGTCGATATGCCGACGCCATATGGTTTATGTCCCTTATAAACTCGGTTGATCCCTACTTTCTAATGGGCGCCCAAGTCTTAGGGGCTCCTTTGGTTAAAAGGTATGGTTTAGAACCGATTCCTTTAGGATACATAATTGTAGGCGAAGGCGGGACTGCTGGCATAGTTGGAAAAGCGGTTCCCATTCCGTATGATAAGCCTGAATTGGCTGTGGCCCATGCTTTGGCTGGGCAATATTTGGGTATGCGTTTCATATATTTGGAGGCTGGTTCTGGTGCCAAGAAGCCTGTTCCCCAAGAGATGATTCGGGCGGTTAGGCATTGTATTGATGTGCCTTTAATTGTTGGCGGAGGTATAAAATCCAGAGCGCAAGCTTTGGCTGCAGCCTCTGCAGGTGCAGATATAATAGTCACCGGAAACGTTGTCGAGAATGGGCAGGTTAAGGATAAGGTTTCAGAAATTGTCGATGGTATCCGAAGCGGCAAATCATGAGTTTTTAATATTTGCAAAATTTTGTATAGTCTTCACGGTTTGAACTCTTTCACGAGATAACTGGTTTTTCTTTTTTATGTTAGAAAGCCAAAATAAACCCCACAGTGGTATAAACTGCGGGAGCCCCATTTGAACGCCAAGATGAGCAAAGCCTACGCGGAATACGTTGAAAACCTAGAGCTTCAACTTGGACAGTTGTATGATATTTGCCGAAAGGCTAGGGCGAAGGGTTTTGACCCTTCCCTTAAACCTGAGTGTGATATCGCAAGGGACATGGCTGATCTCGTAGAGGGCCTTGTTGGCCCAAAAGGGGTTGCCGAACGAATTAGAGAATTAAGCTCTAAACTTCCAAGGGAAGAATTAGCCTTCAAAATTGCAGAAGAAATTGTTTATGGCAAATTTGGACACATGGAACCTGAAACCGCAGCAGAACAAGCCGTACGCACAGCCTTAGCAATTCTCACAGAAGGCCTTACCGCTGCGCCCTTGCAGGGAGTTGCGAAAGTTAAAATTAAAGAGAACAGCGATAGGACGAAATATCTTGCAATTTATTTTGCCGGGCCAATACGTTCCGCAGGCGGGACTGACCAGGCTTTAACCCTTGTTATTGGTGATTTTATCCGTAGAATTTTTGGACTTGACCGCTATAAGCCCACCGAGGAGGAAATTGCCCGATTTATCGAAGAGATCAGACTTTATGAACGGTCTGTAAGCAGCTTCCAATACCATGTCTCAGACGGAGAGCTAAAAAGGGCTTTGAGCTGGCTGCCCGTAGAAGTTACAGGAACAGAGTCAGACCCTATAGAGGTTTCCTCTTACCGCAATCTCCCGCGCATTGAAACAAATAGGGTGCGGGGCGGCGCATTGCGAGTTGTAAATGACGGGATTGTTGGGCGTGCTTCAAAAGTTTTAGCTATTATTGAAAAACTTGGTATTCAAGGGTGGGATTGGCTTAAGGAAATTAGGAGAATGTCTGAAAAGAAATCCGCCGGTTTTATGGATGACATTGTAGCCGGTCGGCCCATATTCTCTTTTCCATCTAGGCGCGGTGGGTTCCGCTTGAGATATGGCAGGTCTAGGAACACTGGACTAACCGCTGTGGGCATTCACCCGGCAACGATGCTTGTGCTGCAAGGCTTTATAGCTGCAGGAACTCAACTCCGTTTGGAGCTTCCTGGGAAAGGTGGCGTCGCTGTTCCTGTTGATTTTGTAGAGCCCCCTATAGTCAAGTTAAAGGATGGTTCAGTCGTTCGTGTTTCTGTAAGCAACTTTAACCTTGTAAAGGACAAAATTGAAAAGATTCTCTTTATAGGAGACATTCTAGTCAGTTTTGGCGATTTTCTTTACCAAGGCAAAAGCTTGAGCCCTTCCGGGTATGTCGAGGAATGGTGGGCCGGAGATTTACGCAAAGCAGTCTTGAACGAGTTCGCCGGGGACTTTAACAAGGCAGCTAGTGTCCTTGGGGTTTCAGCGGAAAGGCTTAAAGAGTTTTTAGAAGATCCCTTCGGGAAAAAGCCTAGTTTCGAAGAGGCTGTCGCTTTATCCTTGAAGGCGCATCTGCCCCTTCACCCTGCTTTCACCTTTTTCTGGTCAAATCTGGACGGCGTCAAAGAGCTTGAGCTTTTAAGAAATTGGCTTTCTAATTCGGAAGTTGAGCTCAAAGGGAATCTAGCCTGCAAAATTGCTGGTAACATGGCTGACGATGTTAAAGGGGCCTTAGAAAAAATCTATCTCCCCCACAAGGTTTTAGATGGCAAAATTATTATCGAAAATGACGAGGCTTGTGCCTTTGCCTTCTGCCTTGGTTATAAATCTCAAAACATAGAATTTTCTCCCAATGAAACCGTTTTAGAAATGCTTAGAAAACTTTCCGGAGTGACGGTTAGAGAAAAAGCGCCAACCTTTGTAGGTGCAAGGATGGGACGGCCTGAAAAGGCCAAGAGGCGGGAAATGGCACCTCTAGTGCATGTCCTCTTTCCAGTAGGTTTAGCCGGAGGTTCCCATAGAGATGTTTTAGAGGCGGCGAAGCGTGGAAGCATTTTTGTAGAGATTGTTAAGCGTAAATGCCCAACTTGTAACACCTATGCCACCAGTGTGAAGTGCGCTGCATGCGGCTCTGAAACTGTTATGGAAAAGGTTTGCCCAAGATGCGGCAGAACCCTAAACGGGAACACTTGCCCCCTATGTAAAGTTTCAGGAGTTTCTTATGAAAAACAAGCTGTAAATGTTAAGGAGTTGTTAGAGAGGGCATGCACTCGCTTAGGGGTTTCTGCCCCGAAGGTTTTGAAAGGCGTTAAGAGCTTAACCAACGAAACCAAAACTCCTGAAATAATCGAGAAAGGCCTTTTGCGCGCAAAATATGACCTTTCAGTTTACAAGGATGGAACAATCCGCTTTGATGCAACCAACGCGCCTTTAACCCACTTTAAGCCCTGTGAAATAGGGGTTTCCATAGACCGCCTTCGGCAACTCGGCTACACCCATGATATCAATGGAAATCCTTTGACAAATTCTAACCAGATTTGCGAGCTAAAAATTCAAGATGTAGTTGTCCCCATTAAATGCGCCGAATACTTTGTTCGCGTTGCAGGCTTTATCGACGAACTCTTAACAAAGGTTTACGGGCTTCCATCGTACTATAACATTAAGCATGCCGAAGAACTAGTAGGGCACCTTGTCATAGGTTTGGCTCCTCACACCTCAGTGGGCATTTTAGGGCGTATAATAGGCTTTACCAGCCTAAATGTTTGTTACGCACATCCGGTTTGGCACTCTGCCAAACGAAGGGACTGCGACGGAGACGAGGATACCTTAATGCTTGCTTTAGACATGCTTCTTAACTTTTCTCGGGAATATTTGCCTGCGCAAATTGGCGGGATTATGGATGCTCCTTTGCTTTTGATTCCGGTTGTAAACCCAAAAGAGGTGCAGAGGCAAGCTCATGATGTGGATGTTGCTGGTGCTTATCCTCTGGAGTTTTATGAGAAAACATGGGAAAAAGCAGAAGCCAAACATGTCAGCGTTCTGATAGACTTAATTGAGTATAGGCTTGGAACAGAAGCGCAGTTTGAAGGTTTTCGGTTTACAGTGCCAGTTTCAGATGTCAACTTGGGGAATGATGAAAGCGCCTATAAACGGTTCAAGGCTATGGTTGACAAACTCCATGGGCAGCTTGCTCTTGCGGAGAAAATTGAGGCGGTAGATGCGCGAAAAGTTGCTCTAAAAGTTTTAACAAAACATTTTATTAGGGATATGGCTGGAAACTTGAGGGCGTTTTCAACGCAAGGGTTTAGATGCAAGGCTTGCAACAAAAGGTTTCGCCGTTTGCCTCTACGCGGTAAATGCCCCCTTTGCGGTGGAGAGCTAACCTTAACTGTTTACCGTGGAGGCATAGAGAAATATCTCGACGCTGCTGAACAGATCATCAAAAAGTACGGTTTACCAAAATATTACTCTCAAAGGCTTCTGCTCATGAAAGAAGAGATAACATCCCTTTTCGACGGGAAAAAGCCTAAACAAATAAGCCTCACAGACTTCGCGTAAAGAAAACTTTTCTATTTAAAGCGTAGAATTGTTTTTGGTGAATATGCCTAAAGAAGGGTATCATCCCAACGCCTATTTAGCCGGATTTAAAAATGTTAGGCTTGGGTTAAAAGCCAGAACTGCCATATTGAATCTCTTAGAGAGGGGCAACGCAGACGCGAAAGCAATCGCGAGAGATGCTGGCATGCCCTATGGGGTTGTTATGCACCACCTCAAACTTTTGGAAGCAAGTGGAATTGTGCAAAGGAAAGGCGGGCGCCCATATGTTTGGGCGGTCACAGGACTAGGACAAAAAAGGTTGTAACAAGCGGAAAGCGGCTTGCTTGGCTAGAACGGGCATTGACATGGAGAGTGTTTGCATTTCGGGCATTTGTCGTCGTACTTGTCAAGAGCCGCCTTTTCAAGATCCACATTGGTTATGTTTGCCAATGAAGCCAGCCAAGCGATGACGTCTGCAAACTCGTTTTCTAACGCTTTTCTTTCACCTATCTTTAACGCTTCGCCCAGTTCAGCCACCTCCTCTACAAGCCACTCAAAAGTTTTTTCTACCCCTCTTTCCGAATCTCTGTGAAAGTATAGATGCCTCATCATTTCCTGGAACTCTTTTATGTGCATATCCACCATCCACACAGTTTAAGCTGTCCTTTGTTATTGTTAAGACTTAAGACGGTATGAGACTTTTTTGTCCTTTTGCAATTATATGGATTACTTTAACACCTTTTCGCTCAAGATACGCTGATATAAACCTTCTGTGACAGTATTTCGGGTTGGATTCCATACACATTATACATGTTCTTTTTTGGGAGGCTATTCCAAGCAACCTTTTGATTCCTTCTCTAAACAGTTTGGTTCTCATGTGCACCTTATAACCGCCCCTTCGGTAACCCCCTAACTCTTTTCCAAGCCACAAATACTCTATACCCTTTTCTGGAAGCCACTTTTCCATAGCCTCCTTCTTAAAGTGCTCAACTTTAGATGTTGGAAAACTGCGGACATCCACCAAAACCTGGATAGCGTGCTCCTTCAACAGTTCTAGGAAAGCCTCTATGGAACGGTTGCTGTGCCCAATAGTCCACAATGTTGCTGGCAATTCTACATCTTGCTTTTCCTATAACTTTTTCACAAGATAAACTATTTTGGGAAGAGCGTCAAACGTAATGTTAATAATTGAGATGCGATACGATTTAGACAAGGGAAACCGAGGAGTTTAAAATATGAGCAAGAAAAAGAAAAGTGATTCATCGCCTATGCCCGCTGCAAGCGCGGGATTGCTTAGATTTTTTGAAGAAGAAACTGAAGGAATTAAGGTTAGGCCTGAACTTCTAGTGGTGGCGGCGATCTCACTAATAGTCTTATGCATTTTGGCACATGTGTTTTTCTGAAAGCCCACTGTTTAACGCCGCGAAGGCGAATGCAGAATCTCTATTCTTTGGACAGAATTTAGGTGGATGAATATTTCACTTCGTTCCTCCCGGCTTGCAACCTGTGGAATTGGCTGCGCAATTGTTGCGCGAAGAACCACTGCTTCTGCGTCTGAAAGCCATATGCCCGGGGGCTCCCTGGTTACCGCCACCAATGCTCCTTCAAAACCATACGAAGGATCTAAGATAACCCTAACGTTTTTGCCTAGATTTTTCTCGAGCATGTGAAATATGGTTGGGGGTAAAGTTTGCTCAGGCATAGGCTCCGCAACTTTTTAATTAGCTCTTTAAGGATAAAACAGTTGCTCTTTTAGGCAACATTTAGGACAACGTTAAGGATAACTTGATTAC
>WUQU01000330.1 GCA_009889605.1 Candidatus Bathyarchaeota archaeon
ATCGTCGCTGCTCTCTCAATGACAATGTCTGGAATAGGCTTAACGAATTCAGATATCGGTGGGTATACGACTCTCGCCAAGAATGTCCCAGATATCGTGGTAACGAAAAGGACAAAAGAATTGTTCATGAGATGGGCAGAACAAGCTGCATTTACACCGGTTATGAGAACGCATGAAGGAAACTGGCCCGACGAGAACTGGCAATTTGATTCCGACGAAGAGACATTACTGCATTTCGCAAAGATGAGTAGAATCCATTTTCTATTAAAGCCGTATATAAAAAAACTTGTTGAAAAATACTCTTCAAGTGGTCAGCCGATAATCATGCCGTTGAATTTAAAATACAGGATTGGAGATACTGAAGGTATGAAATACGAATATCTCTTCGGTGAAGATCTATTAGTAGCACCAGTTATCGAAAGTGGGCAAAGTGCGAAAAAGGTATTCTTGCCTGATGATGAATGGGTACACCTTTGGAGTGGCAAGAGATATAGAGGCGGTTGGTATGAAATAAATGCGCCGATAGGCTATCCACCCGTATTTTACAGACAGAATTCTGAATGGGGTGCTTTGTTTGAGAAAGTTGGTGGTGCGCAATGAAAAAGAAGTTGAAAGTGGGGCTTGTTGGTGTTATTCAACTGAACTACCGTGGAAATAAACAGGAAGTTTACCAAAGAAGTGTTGAAGGATTGAAAAAGCTTTCTCAGGAAATGGGGTTTGAATTCTACTGGCGTAAAGATTTTGTGGTTACAAAAAAAGATGCTCTTGAAGCACTCAATGAAATGGAACGAGAAAATGTCGATTTTCTCCTTGTTCAATCAACGTCGTTCTCTTCAGGATATCTGATTCAAATTCTCGGGCAGACGAAAGCATACCTCGGACTGTGGGCTGTACCGGAAATAACAAATTCAGGCCCACTACCGCTGAATTCGTTTTGCAATATGAACCTCAACATGAGCATACTCGATAGGTACATGCCGTATTTAGAAAAGGACGCAAAATGGTTTTACGGATTTCCTGAAGATGAGTTGTTCAAAAGAAGGTTTGAAGTTACAATAAGGGCTTTGAGGAGCATTAAGAACTTACAAGGTTCTAACTACGCATTAGTCGGCGGACGTGCACCGGGTTTCGACAACTTATTCTACGATCCACGCGAGCTTATGAAAAAATTCGGCATTTCGGTTGATGAGATAGAATTTGGAGATTTGAAGAAGACTTTTTTAGAACAAAGTGGGAGTAAAATTAAAGCAGTAGAGAACGAAATAAAAGCAAAATACAACATATCGGACGACTTTACGAAGGGTTTCCTTGAAAAGATGGCTAGGCTTGTGAGCGCAGTCAGAGAACTCTCAGAGAGCGGCAATTACGATGGACTTGCGATAAGTTGCTGGCCCAGATTCAGAGTTGAGCTTGGCATGGTGCCGTGTGGTGCATATGCATTTCTCTCTGATGAGGGCAATACGACGGTTTGTGAGGGGGATATAATCAGTCTTTTGAGCATGAAAATGCTCGAATACATAGCGGATTATCCTGCAATACTGATGGATTTATCAAGTTTTGATATGAATGATAACAGCATATTCTTGTGGCACTGTGGCATTGGAAGCAGGTATTATTCAAAAGATGTTCCTGTGTTAGAAAGACACTTCAACCCGGGACCGTACACCGAAGACAGAGGTTGGTTGACGATGGCGCCTGTTTCGAGCATGCAATTTGCACAGATGCCAGCAACTATAGCGAGGATTGGAAATAACCTATCAGAGTACTTTGTCCTCTCAGGCGAATTCTTGTCAAACGAAAACAAGCCAGATTACGACGGCAGCAGAGGTTGGTTCGGTAAACTGAGATATTTCGGTGAGGAAATAAATATCCTCGATTTAGTTAATACAATTCTCGTTAGAAAGTTGGAACATCACTTCCCAGTGGTCAAAGGAACATGGGATAGCGAAGTAATAGAGGTCATGAACTGGTTGGGTATCGCTCCCATACAGAAAGTTCCTTACAAAGACTATTATCAGAACTACAAAAAAATCTGATGCTGGAGGTGCAGTTATGTCTGAAAAAAGGATTGTAATCGGTTCAGATAAATCAGGATTCATACTCAAGGAAGCTGTGAAAAAGCATTTAGAAGAGAAAGGATATTATGTAGAGGATGTAGGCACGCTCGACTTGGAAAATTGGTTTCCATATTACGTTGTAGCTTCGAGAGTGGCTAAAAAGATACAGTCTGGTGAATTTGAAAGAGGCATACTTATCTGTGGGACAGGAGCAGGAATGTCAATCGTTGCCAACAAATTCAAAGGCATATACGCAGTAGCAGTGGAGGGGAGTTACACAGGCAAAATGGCGAGAATTGTCAATAATGCAAATGTTTTGACTATGGGTGGATGGGTTATTGCACCAGAGCAAGCTTGTGATATAGTTGATAAATGGCTTGAATCGTCTTTTACAGAAGGATTCCCGGAATGGAGACGGGAGTTCCTCAATAACGCATACAAAGAAGTTCAAAAGATTGAGGAGGAGAATTTTAAATAATGGTCAAGAAGAAATACTTCGTCACAATTAAGGACGTTGCCAAGGTTTCAGGCTACTCAATTAATACTGTTTCTCGAGCTCTTGGCAACCGAGGGTATGTCAAACGAGAGACAAAGGAAAAAATTCTGAAAGTCGCATCAGAACTTGGGTATATGCGAAATTGTGCTGCGAGCGCTCTGAGAACGAAAAGGTCTCACATCGTTGGTGTTGTTGTTGTCGACAACACCAACCCTTTTTATGCGGAAGTTATAAAAGGCATTGAACTTGAAGCAAAGAAATATGGCTATACAATAATACTCATCAATACGGATAGAAGTTATGAAAATGAGGAAAAAGCAATAGAAATACTCCTGCAGAGAAGGGTTGAAGGGTTAATCATCACGGCTGTTCAAACAAGAAATGATGATCTGAAAAGACTTGTTGATGAGAAAATTCCAAACGTTATCATCGGTAGTAAATTTGAGGATCTGACGACAAACTACGTATGCAGCGATGATGAGAAGGGCGGGTATTTGGCCGCAAAACATTTGCTTGAAAATAACCACAGAAAATTACTACTTGTGAACGCTGAGAAGTATAAGTACGCAGCTAAGATGAGGGAATTAGGTGTGAGAAGAGCGATTGCAGAAGCAAGAGAGAAAATAGAACTTGAAGCGATTTACTCGAAAGATGGGTTTGACAACGGTTACGATACTTTTGTTAAGTTTATCGAGAAGAGTAAAACGAAGTTTGAATATGATGGTATAATTTGCTACAATGATGTCTATGCCTTCGCTGTTACGAAAGCATTGAAAGAAAGAGGTATCAGAATTCCAGAGGATGTATCAATAGTCGGATTTGATGACATATACTTTTCCTCGATAGTAGAGCCCCCCTTAACAACAGTGAGAACGGACAAATCTAAGCTTGGCGCGGAAGCTTTTAAGATATTGATGAATAGCATTGAAAGTGGTACTGTGACTGAATTAAAGTTGCCAGTTGAATTAGTAGTTAGAAATTCAACCATTAAGAGATAGAAAACAATCAGAATGTGATAGAATATTTATATGAGAAAAAATTCGGGGAGGAATGAAAATGGGTGTAAACGAAAAAATCAACGAACTCGTTGATAAGTATTTTGATAACATTTTAGAAGCACTCAAGAGGGTTATAGCAGTCCCATCTGTGATGGGTGAGCCAAAAGAAGGCATGCCATTTGGAGAAGGACCGGCAAAAGCACTGCATGAAACCTTAAACATTGCAAAAGAGCTGGGTTTTGACCCTGTAAATATCGACAA
>WUQU01000331.1 GCA_009889605.1 Candidatus Bathyarchaeota archaeon
CGATGTCTATTATTGGAAGACAAAAGACGTAACAATAATGGCTGACTTAAACGTAACCAACGTCCCTGCTGCCGATATGACAGGGCGATGGAGAGAAGTGTTCAAATACCTTGGAGAGGGCGAGGATTTCACCCAAGGCTCAAATGACATAACCCTGAAATCAGGCTGGACTCTAATTATATATATTCTATTCACAATCCAGACAGCATAGCTTCCAACGATGTGGGCAAAACTGTGGGCATAACAGTGTTCACCGTGAACGCACAGTATTACGTGGAAGTCAACATCGAAGCATGCGGCTAAACAATTCCATCCCTTTTTAAAATCGCTTTACGTCCTTTTTAAGTAGCCTTCTCTAGGTTCGTAAATTGTGCCTTCACGTTGCAGTTGCCCGATTAAGCGTTCAGCCTCATTTCTTGGAATTTTGTATTCTGCTTCTAGCCTATTTACCAATGCAACCTTTTCAGCTAATCCTGTCTCTTTCTCCATTTCAGCTAATAACGAAAGAACTATCTGCAGTCTATCCCTTAGGCTTTTAGGCTTTCCAGTCATTATCAGGTCGATGTCAAATTTGTATGAGGATAAGTCTATTCCTACCTCTTCAAGGGACCTTTTCATTATGTTTATGGCGGCTTCAGCGTCTTCAGCTAAAACCTCGCTTCGCATGCTTGCGCGGGCTCTGGCTTCAGCTAGACGTATAAGGGATTCAAGTTGTCGGGCGGTTATAGCCACTGGAGAGCCTTCTGTTTCGCTTACTGAACGCATAGCCAAATAAAAATCTTTCAGGCGCTGCAGCGCCTCGTTGGTTAGAACTGGCTTTATGCTTTTGGCATATGTTATATATTTCCGTAGAAGGTCTACGGGTATGGGCGGCTCTATTGGGCTTAAACCTTTTCTATGGATTTCGAGAATATGCTCGGACATTTTGCCATCTACTTCTTTGCTGGGGACATCTCTCAAAACGAAAATCAAGTCAAACCTAGAAAGGATAGTCACCGGCAACGAGATATTTTCAGCCACAGTCCGATGTGGCTCGTATCTACCAAGAGTGGGGTTTGCAGCTGCAAGGATGGCCGTTCTTGCATTAAGTGTCGCGACAATACCGCCTTTCGCCACAGAAACCGTGTGCTGTTCCATAGCCTCGTGAATTGCAACGCGGTCCTCTGGGCGCATTTTGTCCATTTCATCGATGCACGCTATTCCTTTGTCTGCAAGCACTAGGGCTCCAGCTTCAAGGCTCATTCCGCCGCCTTTCTCGCGTATGACAGCGGCGGTTAAACCCGCGGCGGTTGTTCCCCTTCCAGAAGTGTAAAGCCCTCTAGGAGCTATTCTTGCTACATACTGGAGTAGCTGAGATTTTGCTGTTCCAGGGTCACCTATTAATAGAACGTTTAACTCGCCTCTTATGGTTATGTCTGGGAGATTTTTAGTAACTCCGCCGAAAAGGAGGTACATTATAGCTTCTTTTATGTGCTCGTATCCGTAGATTGAAGGCGCTATTGACCCTATTATTTTTCGGTGTATCCAAGGATCTTTCGCAAGTTCTAGAATTTGCTTCTCTTCTTCTGGAGATGGAAGCATTGTTTCCGGTTCTTTACCCAAAACTTCAATAGAGTTTGCGTCCAAATGCAGAACAAAGGTGCGAAGTTTTCCAACCCTTGGCATTGTCGGCGCTGAGGCGCGCACTACTCCGACAATTGAAACGTGATCGCCGGGCCTTGCCACATCAACTATTTCGCTTCCCACAAGTTTTACATGTAATGTGCGTGGAAGCTGTCCCGGAGGAAGGTCTTCTGGTCTTTCTTGTACACGTAGGTCCTGCGAGTCTATAAATGCTGATTCTTCCTGTATAAAGTCGAAGGGGCCTTTTCTTCTGCATGAAGGATCAGTACAGGCGAAGGGTGCTTTGAGGAATGGGCCGTATTGGTCTACGTATGTTATGTTTCCGCATCCTCTGCATTTGAAGGCTGCACGCATCACCATCGGGCGAACCGGGGTTGAACGTACAACAATGCCTTCAACCATGGCCATTTTTCCAATGTGGGCTGCGCCGAGTTTCCGCAGCGGGGTTGCCTCTAAAAGCTTCACGATTCTAACGGTTATTTTCTGTTTTTCCGCGTATTCAGGGGCCTCTATACCCAGCTGGTTTTGCGCCGCGTTATCTGCGTGTTTTAGGTATTCTTCTGGTTTTTCTAAGAGTTCATCAGCAAGCCTGTGATCGAAAGTGAGGATGTCTTCAAAATCAACTATAAGGGAAGTTTTTCCCGTAACTGCCAACTGGGAAATTCTCTGGCGGTACTTTTCAGTTTTAAAGAGTTCAAGGAAACGTTCTTGTGGGTCTATGACTTCTAATTCTGCCATTCTCCTTCACCCTCATATTTTAACAGCTGGGTTTTCCACTTGTTGATAAGGGTGTAAATCTTTTCATATAGAAGTCTTTCTTCGTCTGTTAAGTTTTTCAGAACTTGTTCTGTTTGAGCTGGGGCAGAGGCGATTGAAACAATTTTCTTTAACCTTAAATTCAGAATATCTAACGCCAAATACTTTGCCTTCTCATATTCTCGCATTTTTTCCGGGTTCTTAGCCATTTCACTCTTTAAATTTGCAAGATATACGCGGAGTTTTGGATAGAAATCCTTTGGAAGTTCAGACAGTTGCCCTGCAGTCTGAACACGCTCTTTCCATTGAAGCTTGTAAAGCTTGGTAGCGTCCAAAAGTTCTTCGCTTCGGAAACGAACAACTCCAAACTTTTCAAGTTTACAAGCAACCCAATAGTATACTTCATATTCATTTCCTTCTTCAAAAGGCCCTATGGTTAATCCTGCCAGCTTAATTTCTGGACAGTTGCGGTTAGCTATAACCTTCACAAGCGAATTCTGAAACATAAAGTCCAAAGCTTCAATCTTACTGGAAACGTTAAGCTGCAAACGTGTTTCCCTCTTCAAGCTGAAATTATCGGTTGATACGCATATAAAAAGTGTAGTCTAAAAAATGTGACGGAATCATTTAGAATTTTCAAAGGTATATGGGCCATTTTTCCTAATTCGCGGACTCTAGTTCGGCATTCCTCATTTTTGCACTTAAAAGTTCTACACGTCTGTTATCAGTGAACTGTCCTTAAGGTAGTTAAGCAACACCTAAACTTTGCAACTATCTAGTTTTTCTTTAAAAATGGTGAAAAATAAAAGGGAAGGGAGGCGTTTTAGCCTAAGATTCTTTCAATTGCGTCGGATTCTGCTTCGTGGGGCAATGGTATTCCTGTGACTTTGGCAGCTAATTCTGATAGGCTCATTAGGTCGTTGCGGTTTATGAGTTCTAGTTTCCACTTTCTTGCACCAGCCAAGAGTTGTTTTAGTCCTACGCCTATGCGGTCGGTTAGGTACGTGTAGAGGGCTACCGCTTCCCATGGTATTTCCTTGAAAAGTTCACCATACTTCTCTCTAAGCTCCGGCGCTGCGATGAAAAACTTATCGGGCGTGTTACCATACTTGTCTGTAAAGGCTTTGGGTAATTTTCCTTCTTCAGCTAGTTGTTTGAAGTAGTTTGCCTTCATAACTGCGGTTAATGGGGAGCGCCCCATCAAAACAGCTTTTACCATTGGGCCGTCGCCAAAGTTGCTCATAGCTATTGCTTTTACAATTTGTGTTTCGTTTATGAAGCCTCCTGCCATGATTAAGTCTGGCACGTAGCGTCCCTTTTTCTTTAACATCTGAGCGCATTTGAGAACTATTGCCTCTAAGTAAACGGTTGGTATGCTCATTTCGTCCATCATGGGAACGGGGCTCATGCCGGTTCCGCCTCCTGCCCCGTCAAAGTATACGGCGTCTATTTTTGCTTCTGAGGCTATTTTTAAGGTGTAGGCCACTGCAGAAGGCCTGTAAGCGCCTGTTTTGAGGGTTACATGCTTTGCGCCTTGCTTTCTTAGCCATTCTATGTCTTCTATGAAGTTTTTCTCTTTGGGTATGCCAACTCTACTATGTCTTTCAAAGGTTTTGAATACGCCTTCTTTGAAGGCGGCTTGCACTCCTGGATCTTCTGGGTCGGGGATTACCAGGTAGCCCCTTTTCTTCAGCAGAATAGCCTTGTTAAGATCTTTTATACGGACTTCTCCGCCTATGGCTTTGGCACCTTGGCCCCATTTTCTTTCTATGACGTTTACTTCAAGTTTTGAAATGGCGTAAACATCAACGCCTAATCTTTGGTCTTCAACGTTTGTTTGTACGGCTATTTCGCCGTATTTTCCATCCCAGAACTTTCTGAAGGCGTCAACTCTTCGCTTCAGTTCCTTAGAATAGGTTACCTTGCCTTTTGTGATCTGCGCTTCTGGATCCATGCCGCATACGTTTTCTCCAACTATTATCATTGCGCCGGAGAGAGCTGTGCCTATGGCTAAGCCTTCCCAATGTAATCTCGCCACATCTGTAGAGCCGAAGGCTCCAGCTAAAATGGGAATTTTAAGAGGTATGCCTCCAACCTTTGTTTCAATGTTCACGTTTGGGAAAAGTGCTAAATCCGAGTTTTCCTCTATGCCCACAGCTTCGAATAGGCCGGCTTGTATGTTGAAGTGGGACCAGTCTAGTCCGAAGTCTTTTAGGGCTCCGGCGGTGCTATAGCCAAACTGCACTGGTTCTGGGTATAGCGCTTCTCTTCCTCTAAAGGCGGATAAGCTAATTTCGCACATCACCGGGCAGTCACGGATGCAGATGGGGCACATGCCGCTTGTGGGACTTGTGTCTTTGACACGGGTTGTTGTTCCAGTGGTTGATTTTCCGTTTAAATACGAACTGTTTTTGAAGACTCGTTCAGTCATACCATACCACCTTTCGCATTTCAGATTTATGGATAATTCTTAATTGAGCTCAGCTATTTATGCCAAGATTCGATATAAACTTATTGTAAATCATTTATATATTAGACGGTGAACATCATAGAATAAATGAAATATGTAGCTGATGAGTGCTATGAAAGAAGAGTATTTGGGGCATAGACGGGTCCAACGCACTGGAAGAGACTCGTATATCATATCTTTGCCAAAAAACTGGGTTCAAGCAGTAGGTCTAAACAAAGGAAGCGAAATATCATTCAAAATTTTGGATGATGCCTCTTTACTTCTGATTCCAAGTAGGTTAGAAGAGAAAACACCCGAGGAAACCAAATTAAAAGAACATCAAGTTATCGTAGAACCTAACGAAGACATTCAATCACTGCACCGTAAGGTAAAGGCGCTATATGTTTCAGGTGCAGAGCTAATACGAATCCGTTTAAAAGACAAGGATAATGTTTTGAAGTTTAAAGCAGCAATAAACAACCTTGTTAGGGATACTCTTTTGGGCTCTGAAATCATTGATGAAACCCCAACCGAGTTTGTAATCCAAATTCTAGTGAAACATCCAGAGTTTCCGGTTGAAAAGGCCATTAGGCGAATGGCAATAATAGCCCTTTCAGCACACATGGATGCTCTTTTAATGCTGAAAAATATGGATGAAAGTTTGATTCAAAACGTGATAAACGCTTACAACGATGTTAACCGGCTAAATCTTTACGTTGTCCGCCAGCTAAAGTTCGGGGTAGAACGAAACCTATTCCGAGAACTTGGATTTAAAACTCCTAAGGAGTTTCTTGCTTATAGAATCGTTGTTAATGACGTGAAAAGCATAGCGGAAAACGCTAGAAACATCTTAAACAACATAGTTGCCTTCAAAAAGATGGTTGAAAATCAAACACTTTTTCTTAAGGAACTAATAGACGAAGAAATTTACTCCCAAATCCTCAATTTCAACTCTTTGGCCCGTAAACTATTTGAAGAGTCATTGAGTGCAACCTTTAAATGGGATTACAAGCAAGCGGACAACATAATTTCTAAAACAGAGTCTCTTGCAAAACTCGAAAACGACATTATCACTTTAATATCCAGCAAAAAGTTGGATCCGAACATTTCAGCGATTTTCAGGCTAACCTTTGACAACTGCAGAAGAATCATCGAATATGCCCGGAACATTGCAGAGGTAACATTGAACAAAACAGTTGAAGAAATAACTTTGGAAAAAGGGTCATAAAAACGGGTATACCACGAAGCATTTGTTAAATACCTTTTTAACCTTTTACGCTCTAAACTATAGGTAAAAGGGAGGCATAGCCTTTTTGAGTTTCGAAATGTGGGCTGAAAAATACCGGCCAAAAACATTAGATGAAATGGTAAACCAGAAAGAGATAGTTGAGAGGCTTAAGAGCTTTGTTAAATCAAGGAACGTGCCCCATTGTATTTTTGCCGGGCCGCCGGGAACAGGGAAAACAACTGCCGCCTTATGTTTAGCCCGAGACCTTTACGGTGATGGTTACAGAGAACACATTATGGAGTTAAACGCAAGCGATGAAAGAGGAATAGACGTTGTACGCGAAACCGTAAAAACCTTCGCAAGAGTTAGGTCTATAGGCGAGGTTCCCTTCAAAATAATGATTTTGGATGAAGCGGATAACATGACCTCAGACGCTCAACAAGCCTTGAGGCGGACAATGGAACGTTATACGGAAACATGCCGGTTCATTTTATGCGCGAACTACAGCGGCAAAATAATAGAGCCAATACAATCCCGTTGCGCTCCTTTTCGCTTCACTTTTTTGCCTAGAGAAGAACAGGACAAATACTTGAAATTTATAGCGGAAAACGAAGGCGTAAAACTCTTAGACGAGGGGCTAGACGCTATTTTTGAAGTTTGCGGGGGAGACTTAAGAAGAGCGATAAACACTTTGCAGGCTGCGGCCTCGCTGGGTAAACCAATAGACGCGAAAGTTGTTTACTCTATTGCCGGAAGAGCCAACCCTGCAGATGTTCGAAGGCTTATTGAAACCGCCATGAAAGGCAACTTCTTAGAAGCCCGTAAACAGCTCCGCGACATGATTCAAAAATATGGAGTGGCTGGAAGCGACATAATCCGCCAAATCCACACAGAAATATTCAGAACAGAAATTCCAGAACCATGGAAAATAAAACTTGCCGACATAGTGGGTGAAATAGATTACAGGCTTGTGGAAGGAGCAGATGAAGAAGTCCAGCTAAGCGCGTTATTAGCTAGACTGGTGGAAGCAGCCTATGAAATGAAAACGCAAAAGGTGTAAAACGTGTATTCTGCTTGGGCCTTCAAGCACAAGCCAAAAACCCTGAAAGAAGTTGTTGGAAACCGAGAAGCAATACAAAAATTGGTCGACTGGGTAAAATCATGGGACAGAGAAATCCCGAAAAAGAGAGCTGCTTTCCTCTATGGGCCGCCGGGAATCGGGAAAACAGTTACTGTTGAAGCACTAGCAAACGACTTAAAAATGGAACTAGTGGAGAAAAACGCCAGCGACTACAGAACAGAGGAAGCAATAAACCGTTTCGCTGGACTCGCATCGCAATACGGCTCTTTATTTGGCGCAAAACGCATAATTCTTTTAGATGAATTGGACGGGTTAACAGGAACAGCTGACAAAGGCGGAGTCAAAGCAATCACCGACATAGTAAAAATCGCACAGTGCCCCATAGTTTTAATAGCCAACAACGCCTACGACCTTAGATTCTTAAACCTGCGAAACTATTGTCTACTAATAGAATTCAAAAAGCCTGCCGCAAGTGAAGTTTTGAACCGCTTGAAGATAATCTGCCTAAGGGAAGGCATCCAAGCAGAAGAAAACGCCTTAAAGTTTATTGCCAACCGTTCAGAAGGTGACGTTCGTTCAGCAATAAATGACCTTCAAGCTTTGGCGCAGGGAAAGAGAAAACTAACATATGAAGATGTGTCATGGCTTGGTTATAGAGATAGGCAAGAAGCAATATTCACAGTTCTGCGAATGATAATATATGGCAAGACGTGCGAAGGGGCTAAACGTGCAGTGGACATGGCGGATGTGGACATTGACATGCTTTTCGAGTGGATATACGAGAATGTTCCTGCACATTTGACGGATCCTCATGATTTGGCTAACGCCCTGGATGCGCTTTCCCTAGCGGATGTTTACCGAGGAAGAATAAGGAGCACTCAGGCTTGGAGTCTAGTGCGGTACGTAATCGACTTCATGACGGCAGGCGTAGCCATGGCTAGGGTTAACACCAAAACTTCTGGGTGGACACCGTTTCGCTTTCCAGAACGCATACAAATGCTTTCAAGATCAAAAGCGGAAAGAGCCATGCAGCTTGAGATAGGACAAAAAATTAAACGCCGATGCCATATTTCAGCCAACCGCGCCTCAAAAGAAATACTTCCATACCTGCGTATAATTTTTAAAAACAATGTTGAAATGGCTGCGGGACTTGCAAAATGGCTGGATTTAAGTCCAGAAATGGTTGATTACTTGGCGGAAAGTGAAGAAAAGGCTGGAGCAATAAAGGCGTTATTGGGCTAAGCGCGTATTTAGTGAATTTTGCTTCCTTCACTAATGTCTTTTTCAGGCTGTAAGGCTACAACGTTCCCTTTTCCGTCTTCAGCAGCCAAAATCATGCATTGAGATTCTACGCCCATAAACTTTCTTCTTTGGAGGTTCAATATGAAAGCGTATTTTTTGCCCACAAAGTCTTCAGGTTTATACCATTGTAGAAGCCCGGCCACAGCCTGCCTTTTCTCCGACCCGAAATCCACAATCATTCTTATTAGATTCCGCGAGCCTGGAATCTGTTTTGCTTCCAAAACTTTTCCAATACGCATGTCTAGTTTTTGAAACTCTTCAAAAGGGATTTCCATTTTGAACACCACGGTCACATTTCATTTGTACAAGTTCTTTTAAGTTTTGCGCGCTGTCCTTTTTTGTTTTATTTTCTCAACAGTTCTTTCCACGCCTTCCCAGCCTTCGGCAATCTTCGAATTGATTATCTCGAAGGCTTCCCTCGAATTTAATCTTGGCAATTCTTCACCAACAGCCTTTCTAGTGAGATATGCTGCAGCATTCAGAACTTCACCATTTAAACGTGAATCCAGAAAATCTGCCAGGTGGCAAATTAAAGCCTCAACCGTATGAGGTCTTATGGGGCCATAATCTCCATGGTGGGCGGAAACCACGTGGATCAGCTCTAAAGGAAAGTCTCTCCTAACAAGTTCCGCGATAACAAGTGACAGATGATCCATATAATCAGCGAGATTTGTGGAACTATAACTTCCGTCTTCGTTCACTCTATAGGTGATCGGCTTGAAGATATCATGTAGCAGAACGCCGGCTATAACGAGGTCACGGTTTATCTTTCCATGATAAACCTTTTCCACGGAATTGCACAAAGCCAACGCCAAATTAGTTGTGGAAACGATGTGTTCAATGAAACCGCCTGGATAGCAATGGTGATGCGATAAACCAGCCGGCGAAACATCAAGAGGTAAACCCGAATAGGCTTTACCTTCAACTTCGAAAACGGGATTCTCCAACAGTTCAACAACTTTTGCTCGAAGTTTTTCATCGCGAATCTTAGAGGTTAAAGCCTTAAGTTTTGGATTAAGCAATCCTACCACACAGCCATATCCATTTAATAATTATCTGCTTCTAATGCTTTTTATTTATGCCTTCACAACAAACCTAAAATCAATTGCTAACTTTCCATTTCTTCTCCGTTGCTATTTGATGGGCTTTTCTTACTGGTTCAGGGTTGTTACCGTTGCGTATGCAGTGTCTAACAATTTTGACGGCGGTTCCAAGCGAAACCATGTGACCGACACTTACATACACAGGTTTGCGATCCTTCACAGTTTTCAACACTGCACCTATCACTTCGCCATTATGCCTTAAGTAGACAAAATCTTTATCCTTAAACTCTTCAAAATCGCCTACAAGCTTGCTTTTCGCAACTCCTATGGTCGGCTTACCTAAAACTATTCCCAGATGGCTAGCAAAGCCACAACGGTATGGATGGGCAAAACCATGGCCGTCTACGAGAAACACATCTGGCGGTATCTTCAGCCTCTTAATGCATAAAATCGACGGCGGCACTTCCCTGAATGAGAGAAGCGTTGGAATGTATGGAAAAGAGGTTTTACATATAGCCGTTTGAGACTCAACAAGATTCAAGGTGGCGTAATCCAAGACAGCAGCAGCTCCAATAGCCAAGTCACCCGCATAGGCAACATCGACACCGGCGACGTAACGAATTTCTCTAGGTAAAACATCTTTAAAAATAATCTTTTTGGACAAAAGTAACTGTGCCTTACGCGCTTTTTCAATCGAAAAGCGTTTCCCTACTTCGGCAACGTGCATCAGACTACCTTTTTAGGATTTTTACGTCTTTGCAGTTTCTCGAATTGTTTCAAATGTTTTTCAAGCGTTTGCATCCGCACCTCGTGGGTCAAGTCTCCGCGGGTTGTTTCAATTATTTTCCTTGCAACATCACATTTTCTTCTAAGCCCTGGAACAAGCATGTAAGCATCATCCATCGCCATAAGTTCCGTGTAAATCTCATCCATTATTTGCAAGCATTTTTCGCTCTTTCCAACATCGCCTTCACGTAAAGCGTCTAACGCAAAGCGTCTAAACTCTCCAATAACGTCAGCCAAACCCAACACGTAATCTATAGAAGGCACATTAATTTCCTTAGGCGTTACAAAACGCGACTCTTCTATTAGTTTTAGAAATATGCGAGCTTCAGAGTACTCTTGAAGCGCTATGTTGAATAAGCCTCCGTGAACAATTTCCGGGTACTCTTTTGCAGTTTCGTTAAGTCTTAAGATGATTTCCTCAGCTTTTTCAAGAAGTTTTTCAGCTTCTCGTATTCTTTTTTGGTGAATGAAAAGTATGGCTTGTTTAGAAAGGCTGGTGGCTTTCCGCATGTCAGCCTGCGCTTTTTCCCGCACCTTTTCTTTTCCTTTAAGCTCTTTTCTAATGCCTTTCAAAGCAGTTTTTAGAGATGGCATACAATTCACTCGCTGTTTTCAAAATAGTTTAACTAATATTTTATTGTTGTCAAAAATAATAAGGGAGGGAATGGCAAAAACTTAACCGGGTTCTTGGGGTGAATCACTGTTTTTCTTGTTGCTGAGGCCACCGCTCAATAAGAAGTTTATCGTCGCCAAGCTTGAAGCTTATTTTGACGAACATGGAATCTGAAACCTTAAATGGGAACATGCTGTCTTCAGCTAGGTCCTTGGGTACGTATATTAGGAATTTGCCATCTTTCCTTCTGAACAGTCTTCCTCTTCCTTCGCTAACCATGTTTACGCCCTCAAATGTAACTTTTAGTTGCAGAAAATAACCGCTATACTATTTAAACCTTTACCCTTCTAGCACTTTTAAACTAAGCCATTTTTACGAGTTTGAAAACTTTATGGGTTTTTCAAGACGGCTCAGCAAAACAACTCTGCTTTCTTCAGATTCGTCAACAATGTTGTAACCCGTTTCCCTTGCCAGTTGCAACGCAAAATCGCATATTTCTCTGTGGCTAGGCATACTTTCATAGCCTAAACGCAGCCTTGAAAAACCCACATACATGTAAGCTTTTGGTTCAACATACGTTGGATTAGCTTTCTCTATAAGTTTCGCGTAACCTTCAACGTCGCCCATGTTGAGACCGCGCACAGCAGTTATGCGAATCACCGTGGGGCATCTAAAACTGGGCAAAAGTTCCAAAGTTTCGTTTAGTTTCTCCCATGCGTTTTGAATTAGGGGACGGCAAACCTTTTTGTATGTTTCTTTGTTGGAGGCACAAACCGAAATATAGAGTTGCGTGGGTTCTTTGCTTAATCTTGCAAGGGCAGATGGAACCGTCCCGTTGGAAACAAGAAAAGTGGTAAAACCCCTCTTATGGAAAGCTTGTATAAGCTCGCCTAACGGCTCATAAAGTGTGGGTTCACCAGTCAAACTTATGGCAGCATGTTTAGGCCTCAAAGCTTCTCTGAACTTTTGGGAATTAGTTTTAGGGTTTCCCTTATAACCGCTTAAGATATCAAGCTGTGCCTTTATGCTTCCTTCAACTATTTTTTCTGGCGAATCCCATTTTGGCAGTTTTGTTTCTTCCCAGGATACTTGAAGGTCGCCGCTTTGGACTCTCCAGCAGAAAAGGCATTGTTGCGTACAGTAAAAGAGGGATGGAGTCATCTGTATGCATTGGTGTGTTTTTATTCCGTAGAACTTCTGTTTGTAACAAGGCCTATCATGAACTAGGGTTTCATAGAGCCATCTGCATCTTTTAACAGCAGAGTGTTCTCCAACAATGTGGTATCTATGCTTCTTTAATGCTTCAATCAGCGATGTTGGAACAAAGCTCATTAGGCATCACTTGGAATATTGGCTCTCTGAAACCTTTGTTAGTATAAAGAAAGGGCAGTTTTATAAAAATGCCTTTTACTCTTCAAAGCAGTATTCTATCTTTTGAAAATCCGCGCAAAGTCTGGCAACCTCTTTCTTGACAATCTCTGGATTTTCTCCATCAAAAACTATTCTTTTCATTAACTCTGCGATTTTCAGCATCTCCGGCTCTTTCATCCCTCGTCTTGTAACTTCGCATGTTCCAATTCTTATTACACGATCAACAATTATGTTTGCACGCTGAAGGGTTTCGGCTATTCTTCTGCCTTGCTCGTAATCTCCGAAGTCCAAAATGACTTGGTGAGATTGGGTGAAACCTAAACTTGGACATGTAACGGGAAAACCATAGGTGTGCAAGGCTTTGGCCAAAGCCCTAGAGTTGCGAACCACTTGCTCTGCGTAAGCTCTACCAAAAGTTTTTCATCTCAGCTAAAGCTAAGGCTAAAGCGGCTATGCGGTTCCAATGAGCATTATCCACAAACCTTGGAAATATTTTCTCCTTTAACACCTCTCCATGCTCTCTATCCGCCAAAATTATGCCGCCTTGCGGTCCGAAGAAGGACTTATGCGTAGAACCCAACAAAGCATGCGCACCTTCTCTTAAGGGGTCTTGGAAATGTTTTCCAGCAATAAGTCCCAAAACATGAGAACCGTCAAATCCTACACAAGCCCCGTTTTCACGGGCAATTTCAGCCAACTCTTTTACTGGATGAGGAAAAAGAATGTAGCTTGCCCCAAAAACCACAACCTTAGGCTTTACGCGTTTAATGGCTTCCGCCGCTCTTTCAACATCGATATTCCTCCTCTCCTTTGAGAAGGGGAAAGGAGCCACTTGCAAGCCAAGAAGCCCTGCTAAACCCAACTCGCCTAACCCTGGATAACCCCCGTTTTCTTCAGAGACGCACATAAGAACGTCGCCGGGCTTCGTGAAGCAAGCCAAAAAAGTTAGGTCAGCAATATGCCCAGACAGCGGGCGTAACTCAGCAGTTTCTACTTCAAAAACATCTTTTGCCAACTCTTCACCGTAATGCTCAATTTCATCCATAAACCTTGTGCCCATGTAAAAACGGTCTCTTGAAGTGTACCTGTGCCCAAGTTCGGATGATAGGAGACTGCGCACAGCAGGGCTCATCACATTTTCAGAAGGAATAAGATTCAAGCATTCTTTACCGCGCCACCGCTCATGGGCCCTAACCAGATTTAAAATCTCATCAATCATTTAACTTTCGCCTTGGATTTAATGGAATAATTTGCGCAGTTGACTAAAATAAATTGCTATATGCAAAGCTAGAAGTGCCCATCGGCTTGGTCGAGAAAGGTAAAGTTTTAAATGTTCAATTAATTAGAAGTTTCTAAAATACAAACACAACGAGGCGAAAAATGATGCAGTTGTTCACCCGAAAGATTAAGCCTTTAACTCTTGTTCTCCTAATCCTAGCATCCATCACTATAACCTTTTCATCCTTATCAGATGTAAAAGCGGAAACTAAGATAATCTCGTTAAGCACTTCATCAGGGTACGTTGGAGCAACTGTTAGAATAATTGCTAACCTAACCACAGAAAATGGACAATACCGGCTGAAGTTTGACCAAATTGAACTTCCAGGTGGAAGCGCTGTTGGAAATAAAGTGAATACTTCCTTCACAGTTCCTCATAAACCACAAGGCTCCTATAATGTGACTATAATTGATGTTAAAACTGGCGAAAGCAGCACGACAACATTTACTGTGTTAACTTCATATTCTTTTAAGCCCCTTTTACCTGAACCCCCGCTTCAAATTCAGCAAGGAGGAAGCGTTACAATTTCATTAAACATAACTGGAGGTAAAGCAAATTATAATTATCCCAAAGTTAAGGTGCAAACACCCGCTGCGGGAGTATATGAAGCACCGAATATGAATATTACTACAAATAATGATGGAGATTTTTCCGGTAGCGTCGTCTACCCAATGGATTTTGCACCAGGCGCGAATACTAACTTCACGGGAGAATACAAAATAATTTTCAATGACAAGGTTGTGGGCTCATTCATTGTAGGGTTGACTGATCGTAGCGAGTATCACAGAGGTGACGTTGTGAAGATTAAGGCAGTTGACTACTCAGAATACAACAATAAAAATGTCACCATCGCCATAAAATTTGGAAATCAAACAATTTCCGCTTTTAACTGTACAGTTTTAAATGGTATTGTTAATGCAAGTTGGGCTGTTCCAAACACCGTGCTTATTGGGAATTATGTTTTAAGCATCACGCCAGTTCCAGCGTCTAAACAGAATGCAAGTGACACGCAAACCTTTGCAGTTCCAGGTTTCAGTATTGAAATGTTTCCACGCAACCTTGCCAATGAAGTTGTGCCAAATGTTCTCCTTAAGATATGCGATAAGTCTGTAAACAAAACCTATGAAGTTGAAAGCGGTGAAAACGGTGCTGCAAGTATTAGGCTGGAAAAAGGCAACTATAATTCGACAGCATATTTCAAAGAAGTTAAAGTTGGCACCTTCACTTTTAGCATCACTGGAAGTGCAAAACTGGATTTCCAATGTCAACTTACAAATATAGAAATAATAGTGGTTGATGCGCAAAACACTAACGTTCAAATTCCCTTCGTTTCCATAAGCTTTGCCTACAGCTACATGACCGACCTAAATGGAGGAGTGAATAAGACTGAGCCAGTAAAGCTTTACCAAACCAATATTACCGGAACAGTCAAAATGAATTCAATGCTCTTAAACGCTGTCTACAGGATAAATGCATCCCGTTACGGAGAAATCTTCAACGAAAACAATAATGTATTCTCCAACTTGCAGTCACAAGCATGGAACAGAATAGTCATACCCTGTCCTGCTAAAAGTTTACGCGTTAACGTGATTGATGCAAAAAGCCAACCTATTGCAGACGCTGTTATTGAAGCTCAAGAGTTAATGGGTGGACTACAATACAGCGGTTCCACAAACCAGAACGGACAAGCACTCTTAAACTGCATTTTCGGAATATATTCTGTAAAGGTTTATCATGGCGGGTTGCTTTTGAACGAAACAAAAGTCAACTTGTTCGACCATCAAAACTTGACCATAAAATGCGGTTACTACAACTTGCCGATTTCTATTAAAGTGGTTGACTATTTTGGGCAACCTATTCCAAACGTGAATGTAACTTTAGAAAGAAATAGTGTAATACTAAGCTCAAAGCTCACAGGAAACAACGGCATTGCAGGATTCAGAGAAACTGGCGGAATGCTTACAATAAAAGTATATTTATCTAGCCAAAATCAGCCCGTAACTGCCTTAACAACCTTTATAAGCGAAGAGCGAAACGAAACGAACCCAATAGAAGTCAAAATAGGACGGTATGTTTTTCTGGCAGGTTTTCTTATTGAAACAGCTCAATTTGCAGCAATTGTCTTAGTGTTAGCTGTTATACTGGTCATTATTGCAACGGAAATCTATAAGAGAAAGCGGTTTAAGCCAATAACAGCTTGAATTAGATTGTAGATATGGAGTTTGTCGGGAAAAAGTTTATATCAAAATTTGTAAACACACATGTCAGAGAAGCAAGGTGAAAGTGAAGTTTTATAGAAAATCAGAAGGTTGTATCCGCCTTGGCACAAGTAAAGACATGTTCTCCCACATGTGAACTGTTTAAATGCGGGAAAAACGCTGCAGTTTATCGTCGAGACGGTGTTTGGTGCAGATGGACTGAGGATAGATGCAACGTGGCCAACTGTTCCTATGCTTTATGCATCAAAAGGCGACTCCTACCAAGAGGAATCTGTGGAGAAACCGTTAAACGGAAAACTGCTGAAAGGCAACCTGAAGAAGTCGTTGGGCCAGCAATAAAACTTCGAGGAAGAGCCTTCCGCAAAATAGGTGAAAAAGAAATTTTCTAAACCAGCCAGTTGACGCTAAAGGCTTAAAACAACAAATACTTGAAAACCTACAGTCTACGTCCCCTTTACATTACACGGCTGGAACACGTTTAACAACTGGGGGTCTTATTTTTTTCAAAACTCTATAGCCGCAGACCGTGCATTTTATCTCTCCGCCTCGAAGTTCCAGCTCTTCAACGGAAACTCTGGCACCGCACCTTACACATTCGTAGGCTATTCCAGTGGTTACTTTTTCCATATTTCCCCTTTTTACAGAGTATCTATTTGCTTTTAAGTGTTTCCGATGCTTATCTTTTATACGGGATGAAAATGAAGCGATGGCTACGAAAAATCCTTGCTTGCGTTCTTCCCTACGAGGAACTGGCACATGTTTATAATTCTTATGACATCGTAGGCGACATAGCCGTTGTCCGCTTGAATGAGATTTCCAGAAAATACTGCAAAAACATTTCTGAAGCCATTATGCAAGTTCATAGAAATGTTAAAACCGTGTTGGGTCAAACCGCCCCCGTCTGTGGAGAGTTTAGGCTTCGAAAAATTGAACATCTTGCCGGAGAAAACAGAACATCAACCATCCATAAAGAATCTGGTTGCCTCTTCTCTGTTGACTTAGAAAAATGCTATTTTTCGCCTAGGCTATTTTATGAAAGACTGCGCATCGCCAAACAAGTTAAAAATGGCGAAACCGTGGTTAACATGTTTGCCGGCGTAGGATGCTTTTCAATAATTATTGCCACCCATTCAAACGCTCAAAAAATCTACTCAATAGACCTTAACCCCACCGCCGTCAAATACATGCAGGAAAACGTCAGGCTGAACAGAGTCTACGGAAAAGTTATCCCTATGGAAGGAGACGCGAAAGAAATCATCCAAAAAAGACTTCAACAAACAGCTGACAGAGTTCTTATGCCATTGCCTGAGAAAGCCTTAGAGTACATGCCTTACGCTCTTTTAGCATTAAAAACTAGTGGCGGGTGGATACACTGTTATAATTTTGAGCATGCGTGTAAAGACGAGGACGCTGTTGGAAAAGCCAAGATTAAAGTCGCTGAGAAACTTGAAAGTTTAGGCGCCAATTTCGAAATTCCCTTTGGCCGTGTTATCCGAACCACCGGGCCTAACTGGTATCAAATAGTTTTAGACATTCTTGTTAAACATAGACCTTAACAAATTTAATAAACACGTTTAGCATTTCTTTTTTAAAAAAAAAGGGTTGTTGGATGAGAAGAAAATTGATGGAAATATTGGCATGTCCAATTGATAAGCATTATCCGCTCGAATTGTATGTTTTTGAGGAAAAAGAGGAAATTGTTGAAGGTTTAATTGTTTGCCCTAAATGTTCAAGGTGGTATCCCATTCGCGATGAAATTCCAGAAATGCTGCCTGACGAACTTAGAAAGGAAAGCGAAGATTTGCCGTTCTTAAAAAAGTGGAAAGGGAAAATACCTGAGAAAATTCTGTTTGAAGGAAAACCTTTCAATTTAAAAAAGAAGTAACCCCTTATTTCAGCTTTACAAGTTTACCTGTCTTTGAGGATTTTAGTGCCGCCTCAGCAATCTTGATCGCCTTAAAACCGTCCATTCCAGTCACAAGAGGGTTCTCCTTGTTTAAAATGCAATTTGCAAAGTGGCGAAGTTCAAGTTTCAAGGGTTCCTGCCATGGAAGTTTAGGCTGAACAGTCTCTTTTGCGTTCTCTATTGTCAATTCTTGCGTTATATAGTCTAGTTTTGCTATGGCTTCACTTCCAGTAACCACCAAAACCCGCGTTTTATATGGTGTTAACCAGTTAGACTCAATGAATGCGTTCTTGCCACCTTCAAAAGTGAGCATTATATGTGCATAATCTTCAAACCTCTTATGTTTCATGTTTCCTGCTTTTGCATAAACAACAACAGGGTCAAAACCGAAGAGATACCGCATAATATCTATGTCGTGAATCGCCAAGTCTTTTACAACGCCCACGTCGCCTATTCTCTCCGGCCATTGAGAGACTCTTTTTGCGGTGGCGCATACAAGCTCGCCTATAGTCCTTTTTTCAATACCTTCTTTAATGTATTGGATTCCGGGGATGAAGCGCATTAAAAACCCCACTGTTAAATGTAATCCTTCTTTTTCTGCAGTATTAAGCAGTTTTTCCGCTTGTCTTGAATTTGCCGCCATCGGCTTTTCCACAAGAACATGTTTTCCAGCTTTTAAAGCCTTTAACGCTTCCTTTGCTAGACTTGTCGACCATGTGCAGACGGTGACAGCTTCGATGTCTGTTCTCCTCAACATTTTTCCTACATTAGTATAAGCTTCTACGCCAAATTGTTTCGCGAGGCTTTTTGCTTTTTCACCGTTTATGTCACAGACCGCTATTAGTTCTGTTTCCTCTAGTTCTTTGAAGACTCTCGCATGGTTTTTACCCCAGAAACCTGCTCCTATGACGGCTACTCCGATTTTTTTCATTTCATCCAAACTCCTCTTCCTAAACCACGGTATATGAATCCTTCTGCCTCGGCTTTTACAGGGTCGATTACGCCTTCGAAATCAACTATTGCCGCAGGCATTTTCGCCATTAGTTTCAACTTTTTTAGGTTTAGCCGTTTAAACTGGTCGTGTCCAGTAAATATAACTATGCAGTCTGCGCCTTCTACAGCTTCAGTTAAACTTTTCTTAATGGATGCTTGTTTTAGCTCTATTGAAGTTTTGCTTGGGAGGTAGGGGTCATAAAGGTTTATTTTAGCGCCTTTAGCTTCAAGTATTTCCCCAAGCGTCTTCAATGAGCTTTTAGGAATATCCATAACATTTGGCGTTTGAGAAACGCCGAGGATGGAAAGTTTTGCTCTTCGCAAAGTTTTCCCACAGGTTTTTAGTGCTTCGCGGATCAAATTGGCAGCGTTTTTCAGTGTTTCCGCATTTGTCTCCTTTGCAGCTTTGGAGATTTTAAGCTTCAAATCCAAATTTTCTGCGCTATCTAACAATATATGTAATGCTTCATCATTTTTTTCGTGGGCCAGCGTCGGCGAAGCAATTCCACTTTTAGGATTTGTCTTTGCCAAGTTTTGAACTGCAAAGTAATCGACGCCTATTTTCTCGCAGAAAAGGGCAAACTCGTTGGCAAGTGCAGTTTTGGCATATTCATATACAGCTTCAAAAAGCGCCGTAGCCTCCGCCGTCTTCAAATTATAAGCTTTCACAACACCTGCTTTTGACACAACTCCTAAAATGGCTGAGGCAATCTCTAAACTATTTTTGTCTCCAGCCGCAACAATTCGCCTATAATCTGAAAGCGTCTTTAATGTTTGTCTCTCTGGGAAAAGAACTGGACTGTAAGCCAATAGAAAATCGGTTCCAGCTTTTAACCCTGAAACTCCTTCTAAAACCTCTTTCAGTAGTCCTTCTGTTGCGCCAATTCTAACGGTGCTTGCAATAATTACCAAGGTTCCCCTGCGAAGGCTTGAACCTACTTGTTTTAACACTCTTTCAAGGTTGGAATAATCTGTCCTACCCTTCTCATCCACCGAGACTGGAACAGCAACGAATACGATTTCGCTTTGGGCTACAGCTGCCTTCAAGTCGTTGGTAGCTTTCAAGCTTCCATCGTTAACATGTTTTCGGATAATGGGGTCTATCTCGTTTTTCAGATATGGAACTTTACTTTTTGAGATGTTATCCACTATGGCTTGGTTTGTATCCGCGCATATAACGTGAAATCCCGCGTCTGCGAATAAACACGCGTGGAGAACGCCGATTCTTCCGCAGCCTATAATGCCTACCGTATATTTCCCACGTTGCTCTTGTTTCTCTATTTCTATCGGCATTATGCTTGTTGCTGACGACATGGAGGCGTTCTCCGGTTTGCAGAAAACAGTTACGCTCTTTGGCTTTTTAAACTGTCGATTATCCTTTCAAGTTTTGAACCGTATTCTTGGACAAGTTTTTTGGCTTTTTCCGCTGTTTTGGCCTCTGCGTAAAGCCTGTATATGGGCTCTGTTCCGCTGGGTCTAACCAGAATTGAACTCTTATCCTCAAACCATACTTTAACTCCGTCGATTGTGCTTATGTTTAAGCCTTTCATTTCTTCGGTTAGCTTTTCTAAGACCTTCTCCTTAAGATCATTTGAGCATTCAACTTTACCTTTCTCAATGAAGTATTTTGGCAGTTCATTAAGCATTTTTGAAAGTTTTTCGTTTGCCTCAGCCATTAAGTTTAAAATTAGGGCGGCAGCCATCCCCCCGTCTCTAACCGACTGGTGTGGGCCGTAGAAGATTCCGCCATTTTCTTCGCCGCCTAATTTTGCATTTAATTTTTTCATTGTTTGAGAAACAGTTACGCTTCCAACCTTAGTCCACACAATTTCTCCACCGTAAGCGTCTGCAATATCTTTAACCAGTGTTGATGAACTTACTGGTGAGACTATTTTTTCTCCCGGATGATTTTTCAAAAAGTATTTTTCGACAAGTGCGAAAGTTTTGTCGCCCCAATGGACTTCGCCGGTTTCGTCGACAAATATGGAGCGGTCAGCGTCACCGTCAAATGCTACCCCCAAGTCTGCGCCAATAGCCCTAACTGTTAATGAGAGGTCTTTAAGGTTTTCTGGGCGTGGCTCAGGAAGTCTTCCGGGGAAAGTTCCGTCGATGTTCGCGTTTATGGTTGTAACTTTGCACCCTAATTCTCTAAGCAGTTTTGGAATGGCCAAGGCAGCAACACTGTTTGCAGCATCAACCACCACGTGAAAATGTTTACTCGCTATTTTAGCGACGTCTATATGTTTTTTAATTGCGTCCACGTATTCGTCGATTATTCCCGAGATGGTTTGAAGGGCTCCTATCTCATTCCATTCCGCATAGTGTACTTTTTCATCGAAGAATATGTTTTCAATTTCTATTTCTTGTTCCCGTGAAAGTTCTATTCCATCGTTCCACACAACTTTTATTCCATTGTATTCTGGCGGGTTATGAGAAGCCGTTATTATCACTGCACCGTTTGTTCTATGGTTCTTAACTGCATACTGCAATGCTGGTGTGGGCGCCATTCCTGCGAATAAAACATTGCAGCCCGTAGCATTTAAACCCGAAATAACCGCATTTGCAAGCATTGGACCGCTTGTTCTGGCATCATGCCCAACTATCAGATTCCCCCGTTTAAAGAATGTTCCCACAGCGCTTCCGATAGCCGCTGCCATTTCCGGTGTTAACTCCTTATTAGCTACTCCTCGAATTCCGTTTGTTCCAAACAGTCGCCTAGAAAGTAACATTTTAAGGCATCTCCCTAAACAATCCATTTTGGCTCAGTTATACTTTTGCATACCTCTTTCGCCGGACAGATTGAAACGCCATCGGCGAGTGAGACATTATCGCATATAACGACATGATCGCCTATTACGCATTTCTCGTCGATCGTAACTCCTTTGCCGATAATAGTGTTCTCGCCTATTATGGCTCCGTTAATTATCGAAGAATCAGCTACGGTTACTCCTGGAAATATTACAGAATTTCTTATGCATACATTTCTTCCAACCTTAACATTTCGCCCCAAAACCACGTAAGGCCCAATAATCGACCCTTCTCCAACGGAAAATTCGTCAAAAACTACAGGTTTTCGAAACTTTACTCCTTTCCAAACTCTAAATTTTTGTTGTTCCCCATATGAGGCAAGTAAAATTTTGTTTAGTTCCATGTAATCCTCTGCTTTACCTATATCTGTCCACAAGCCATCGAATACATACCCGTAAAACTTGCCTTTATCCACAAGTTTTGGGAAGATTTCCCGCTCAAGGGAGACTTTTCGCCCTTTGGGAATATAGTTGAGGATTTCTGGGCTGAGAACATATACTCCTGCATTTATGAGGTTCGACGGCGCAGTCCCGGGCGGCGGTTTCTCAATAAACCTTTTAATACACCCATCATTCGCTAATTCTGCAACACCAAACCTGCTTGGATCTTTTACCTTGCAAAGGGCAATTGTTGCTACTGCTTCTTTCTCTTCATGCATCTTTACGATTTCCGAGTAATTTAGGTTAGTGAAAATGTCTCCATTTATAACCATGAATTTTTCGTTTTTGAGCAGTTTTTCAGCCTTTTTCACCGGACCACCAGTTCCTAATGGTTTATTTGGGGGGTCGCATAAATAAACAATCTTCATTCCGTTCTTTGGAATTTTGGAATTTTCTATGTAAAATTTTGTTTGGCGATTGACCGCCAGTATGGTTTCGGTTACACCGGTTTTGGCAAGTCCTTCAAGAATCCACTGGAGTAAAGGTTTGTTAAGTATTGGAAATAGTATTTTAGGTCTTGTGCAGCTTATTGGTCTTAACCTAGTTCCAAACCCTCCGGCTAGAATCAATGCTTTCAAGAGGAACCCACCTTTAGGACTGCAAGCTTATATTCAAATTACCTTATAAATAAAACAGTTTTGCGGTATGGTGAGGCGTTTGAAGGTTTTACTCCACGAAATGAGTTGGGTGGAAGCGAAAGAATATTTCAGCAAAAACGATATCGCGATAATTCCTGTTGGGTCAAATGAGCAACACGGGCCTCAAAATCCCCTTGGAACAGACCATTTAATAGCTAAGGCTATAGCTGAAGAAACAGCCAAACGCACCGGGATTATCTGCTTACCGGTTATTCCTTTCGGCGTAAGCGCGCATCACAAGCAGTTCTGGGGAACCATCTACGTCTCCCCTAAAGCATTCAAAAATTACGTGAAAGACGTGTGCCTAGCGCTAAACTACTATGGCGTCAAAAAATTTGTCATAGTAAACGGACATGGAGGAAACTTGCATGCATTGGCCGAGTTAGCTATGGAATTGAGAGATAAGGAAATTTTCCTCTCCATCTTCCAATGGTGGCCCGCTGCCAGCAAACTTTTGCCAGAATTATTTAAGCCAGAAGAAAGGCGGCATGCCTGCGCCGAGGAAACTTCAGTAAATTTGGCGTTGTACCCTCATATTGTTGATATGAGTAAGGCGGTTGACGAAGAACCTGGGAAACATGTGGTTGAAGCAGAAGGCATAACACTCCCGTTAGGCACGGCAGATTACACGGGCTCCGGAGTTTGGGGCAAATCTACAACAGCATCAGCTGAAAAGGGTAAAAAAGTCTTTGAAGTTGTTGTGGCCGAGCTGGTTAAACATGTTAACCGCCTTAAAAATACGAGAAACGAGGACTTGAGTGTTAAGCCTAAAGCTTGATTAGCCTTAATTCTCATTCCCATTCTATTGTTGCCGGCGGCTTGTGGGTTACGTCGTAGACAACTCTGACAACTTCTGGTATCTCATTAGTTATTCTCGTTGAGATTTTCTCCAACACTGTGTAGGGGATTCTTGCAAAAGTTGCAGTCATGGCTTCACGGCTTTCCACAGCTCTGATGGCAACTACATAGCCATAAGCTCTAGCGTCACCCTTAACTCCTGTCGCTTTTGTGTCTGTTAAAATTGCAAAATATTGCCACAGCTTCCTTTTTAAGCCGCTTTTTTCAATTTCTTCCCTTACAATTTTGTCTGCTTTCCTTGCAATCTCAATTTTTTCTGCGGTTAATTCACCCATAACTCTCACTGCAAGTCCTGGACCTGGAAAAGGCTGCCTAAAAACTATCTCGTCTGGCAGTCCAAGCGCTTTTGCAACTTTTCTAACTTCATCCTTATACAAATCTCGTAATGGTTCAACGATTTTCTTAAACTTAATGCGTGTTGGAAGTCCTGCCACGTTATGATGAGTTTTTATCTTGTCTGAAAACTTCCTAAACCCTGACTCTATTCTATCTGGGTAAATGGTTCCTTGGATTAGATATTCTGCGCCAGCCTTAGCAGCTTCTTCTTCAAAAACCCGAATAAACTCTTCGCCAATAATTTTCCTTTTTTCCTCCGGGTCAACCACGCCTTTAAGCTTTTTTAGGAATCTTTCTCTTGCATTTACCATTACAAGATTTACCTTAAACCCTTGGAAAACATTCTTGACAAATTCAGGCTCGTTTTCCCTCATAAAGCCATGATCAACAAAAACTGCTGTAAGTCTATCACCTATAGCCCTAGCGGCAATCACTGTAGCCACGCTGGAGTCTATGCCTCCGCTTAGGGCTATTATTGCTTTGCCTTCGCCAACTTCAGCCTTAACCTCTTCAATCATCCGTTCTATAACGTCTTCCATTCTCCAGTTAGCCTTACACTGGCATACTTCAAAGAGAAAGTTGCTTAGCATTTGCATGCCCTTCTCTGTATGCACCACTTCTGGATGCCACTGTAAGCCATAAATTGGCTTTTCCTTATGCCTAAAAGCGGCAACGGGTGAATTTTCAGTATGAGCCAACACTTCATATTCTTTGGGAACTGAGAAAACAGTGTCACCATGGCTCATCCAAACTTTTTCTCTCTTATTCAAATCCTTTAGAACACCAATCGGCTTGTCAATGAAGACATATGTTGCGCCGTATTCTCTTTTTTTAGCAGTCCCAACTTTTCCCCCAGCCATGTGGGCTATAAGTTGATGGCCATAACACAAACCCAAAACAGGCAATCCTAAATCCAAGATTTTCCCGTCAGGTTTAGGAGCGTTTGCACCGAAGACACTTGCAGGTCCTCCTGATAAAACCACGCCTTTAATGTTAAATTTCTCGTTTAAGCGTTTGATTTCTTCGGTTTTTATGTCGTGTGGAACGACTTCTGAGTAAACTCCAAACTCTCTTATGCGTCTTCCTATAAGGTGACAGTATTGGCCGCCAAAGTCCAATACAAGCACTGTGTCGTATTTCAAGTTTGCAGCCCTCGCGTGAAACGCCTTTTGCTCTTCCTTTGAAGGGTTTCTTATAAAGTTTCTTTTCTCTCACTCATATTCAATTTCGAAATGGTTTGATATTTAAAAAGAGATGGGTTGTTTAAGGTTTAAGAGGTGTTTATAGGTGGGTGGAAAATGGAAATCAAGGTTTCTGTGTGAATAACGTTTGGATGTTGTTCAACCATTTCATAGATTATTTTTTTAAGCTCATCTAGGCTTCCGGCTTCGATAACGATTACTGCGTCAAATCTTCCAAGCACAGAATTAGCCATTTTGACGCCCTTTATTTTCCTAGACCTTACAATCTCCTCAGATGTTCCGGGCTTCATGGTAACCATGACGAAGGCTCTTAAAACTTTTTTACGCAAATCTTTACTTGAAGACATCAATTTTTTCTCCTCTAAACTTTTAACTGGACAGGGCTAGTGAAGTTTCCGTGTGAATTATGTTCGGGTCTTTCTCGATGACTCTGTAGAGAATTTCGTTTATGCTCTCAAGTTTCGGCGCCTCTATGATTATTATAGCGTCATATCTGCCATAGATTGAGTCGGCTTGGACTACTTCTTTAACTTTGCTCTTTATTCTTTTAACAACATCTTCTGAAGTTCCCGGTTTTGTGTTTATGAATATGTAAGCTCTCACTCTCAATCACCCCCTCCCATTTTAATAATCAAGATATTTCATAATCTCCCAAGGTGTTACGTAGAGGCAGTACTGGTTCCAGTCGTTCGTTTTATATTCTATGAACGCGTCGAATATATGGCTTCCTAACGCTTGGTGCATAACCTCGTCGCTTTTCATTTCCTCTAGCGCCTCTCTAAGCGATGTGGGCAGCTCTCTTATCCCAAGGGCCCGACGTCTCTCTGAAGGCATTTTATAGACATCTTCGTCGACCGGGTCTCCAGGGTCTATTTTCTTTTTCACTCCGTCAAGTCCAGCCATTAAAAGACAAGCAAAAGCCATGTAAGGATTGCATGACGGATCTGCACCGCGGTATTCCACTCTTTTTTGGTTGGCAAATTTTGGCCCTTTGTAATACACTGGGATTCGCACTAATGCTGACCGGTTGCGGCGAGACCACATTATGTAAATTGGCGCCTCAAAACCCGGCACCAGCCGCTTGTAAGAGTTCACTGTGGGGCAACATATGGCGCTTAAGGCTCTGGCATGTTCTAAAAGCCCGCCTATAAAATATCTGCCAGTTTGGCTGAGCTCCGCGTATTCATCGTTTTCATCGTACATTTCGTTTTTTGCTCCCTTCCAAAGGGATATGTGTGTATGCATTCCGCTTGCATTGTCAAGATAGACTGGTTTAGGCATGAAAGTGGCTATTAACCCATATTTTTTGGCGACATTTTTCGCCACAAACTTATAATACATTGCCTTGTCAGCGGTCTCTATTAGAGGACCAAACGTGAAGTCTATTTCAATTTGGCCGGCGGTTGCCACCTCATGGTGATGTTTTTCAATTTTGAAGCCGAAGTTGTCTTCGAGAATTGAAGAAACTTCGTTGCGATATTCTATGGTTGTGTCTTCTGGCGGAGGCCTAAAATATGCTTCTCTTGGTCTGAGAACGAAGTTTCCAGGAGTTATTTCGGGGGATTGGGGAACAACTCTCGGCGCGCCCCATGAGTCTCCTTCCCCTCCCTTTGGGCTGACCCAAAGATCCCAAACGAGTTTTGTGGGATCTATCGAAGAAAAAAGGAAGTATTCCAACTCTGGAGCGAAATATGTCGTATAGCCCATTCCTTCAGCGGTTTTTACAGCGTTTTTTGCAACGTACCCTCTGGGACATACTTCAGAAGGTCCACCGCCGTAGGCTTCATGAACGTCTCCGATGACTATGGCGCTCTTTTGGTTTTCTTCGCTGGTCCATGGAATTATGGCTAAGGTTTTTGGGTCGGGCATTAGGTTCATGTCCGACTCTTCAATGGATTTGTAGCCTCTCACTGAAGAACCGTCGAAGCCTAAACCTGCTGTGAAGGCGTTGCCTTCTATGTATTCTCTTGCGGGGATAATCATGTCGTGCATTAATCCGCGTATGTCGATGAATGTGGAATGAACCCATCTTACCTTGTTTGCTTTCAATAACTCTATGGCTTTCTTAACATTTTCGACGTTTTCCATTTTCTCACCGTTTATTCAACAACTCTTGCTTTTTATTTCATGAAAATATATAAATGTTTCCGTTATAAGCAAAAATATTTATATATCATCAAAATAATTGAATAAACATTCAACAACTATCTCGCGATTGTAAGAATAATTTAAGGAGGGAGAAACATGACGACAAACTCGAGAGAGAGAGTAGATGAAATCGATTTAAAAATTATCAACCTGCTCCAAGAAGATTCTAGACTTTCATACAACAAAATTGCAAGTAAGCTTGGAATATCTGTTGGAACAGCCTATAACCGCATCAAAAACCTAGAAGAAAAGGGCGTATTAAAGGGTTATACCGTGCTCGTAGACATGGACAAGGTGGGATATAATTTAACAGCACTCATACTGATTCAAGCAGAGGGAAAACACCTTTTAGACGTTGAAACCGAAATAGCAAAAATGAACAACGTTGTATCCGTATACGACATAACCGGAGACTTCGACATAGCCGCAATTGCAAGATTCAAAGACAGAAACAACCTAAACCAGTTCATAAAAAATTTACTTAGCCTACCCTATGTAAAGAAAACAGTTACAAACGTGGTTCTAAACGTTGTCAAGGAACACATCAAAATAAAAATACTCTCCGAACCCCAAAACCAGCCTAACCCAAAAAGGAAAATTTAATTCCAACTCCACAAATTAAAATACAAGTTGGCACATCCTGCGGGGGTTGCCAAGCCTGGCCAAAGGCGCAGCCCTGAGGAGAAAATGGGAAATCGCAGAACGGCTGTCCCATAGGGGTTCGTGGGTTCAAATCCCACCCCCCGCACTAAAATTTGCGACTTACGTTTAAATTCTCGGTTTTTATGGTTTTGTCTTTTTGAATCTTGCTTTCAGTTTTTGGTATATGGGTTTCCGCCGATAAGCAAAGCGCTTAGTAGACAAACAACGCCCATGCTACGGTATATGATAACGGATATGAATGTTCCATGAATGAAGGGTACGTCAAATACTTGAGACAAAAATAACCCAAACACGGGATAAATAAGAACTTCATCCAAGGTCGGCAACAAAATATACACGGCTACACTCAACAAACTATCACCAAAGAGACTCGAATCCTAAACCGCATGAGACTTCACACTTTACTTAATAAACATGCTTTATAACAGTAACTCCTCAGTAGAGAATCAAACAGCAGTTAATCACAGAATCCCGAGAATTTAAACCGTTGTTTAAACCTAACCCCCCGCACCAACAATAAAGATTGTGTAAGGTTTTTGATGAATTAAGGCTTATTTTAAGCGTTGTTATGAGGGAGCTTAAGCGTTTTGTAGTCGATTTTTGGTGGGGGTGCATCGTTTTGATGCCAGCTTTTGGCATCACCGCCTCTGATTAAAGTGTCATTAGCTTGCAAAGCCTAAGCTGCGAACCAAAACAAAGTAAATCTTCTCTGGTTGTTTAAATGGATTTAAATTTAAAGTATAGTGGACCCGTGGGGGGTATGCAATTAAATAATTAAGTGAGTCCTTTTTTTTTACAGCTTTC
>WUQU01000332.1 GCA_009889605.1 Candidatus Bathyarchaeota archaeon
ACGAAGTCTACGAATATTAGCAGACGCAGCATTCACCTTAGCACAGTTTCATCCAAGTATAAAAGCACTGGGAACAGCAGCAAAAATGGGAAAAGCAATAGCCACGTACCTAGAAGGAAGCTTCCTCGCATGGTTAGGCACACAGGTGGCAATAGAGTGGAACCTTGAGGCATGGCTAGCATCTTTCGAGTGGAAGATACTGAAAAAGGTAAGGGACTTTCTGGCAGGCTACAAGCCACCTGAAGACGTATTCAGCAAAGAAGAGCTAGACGAATTCAAAAAACTTGCAAATAGATATCTGAGTAATCCTGAAATGCTGAGCAGAAGTGATATGGCTAAATTACAAGAGCTATATAACAAAGCTGTAGCAAATAAACAAGAAGACGTAGTCAAATGGTATGAGCACTTGCTAAAAGAGCGAAAGAGAATAGAATGGTACACTGAGATGAAAAGAATACAGAAGCAGATACATGATACGTATATGTCTATGCATGAGCTACCGCCGGAACTGAGAGACAGGATAAAGGAACCGCAAAGGAGAGAAAAAGACATAGATAAACTCATAGAAGATGAGCGACAAGAAATACGCGAAGTACAGAATATAGAAGAATACACACCAAATCATTTCAGCGTACATGGGCCTCCAAGCTTTCATAAACGCACACACAGCAAAAGGAAATGGCAAACAGAAAGAGGGACAACAGCAATACGAGTGTCTGTATATGCACATTCAGAAACTGGACACGAAGGTACGGGACAAGAAGGAGAATACATCTGTCAGACTACACACTCAACGAAATCGGGATGGAGCTATAGGGAATATTCACCGAAAAATATAACAGCAAACAAGCCTTTCATAGTAGTTCCTAAACAGACAGTAGTATCAATAACAAAGTACTGTACTGTACCAATAGACATAACAAAATACATAGAAGAGACAGACATGTACATAGCTGAATACTCACGAAAAACTGACATAGAAGCATATTCCTACCAATACTACAATCACGACATAGACGAGTACATATACGAAATATGCGAACTAAAATACACTTTCATGGGACTACCAGAAATACCTGTGGCAAAAGTCGAAGCAAGAACAATAAATAACAAGACAGAGATACACATGAAAGCCACACCGGCGTATCTAATAATACCAATAAGATACGTCATCTTTGAACCATTCCTCTTCTACCACCAAAGCAAAAGGTGCATAGCATTCAAACGAAAAGGAGAGAAAGTAGTAAAAAAAGCACTGAATATATCACAACTCGCACAAGAAAAAGATCCGAAATACGTATACATAGCGTATGGAGACAGAAATTTTCAAAAAACAATAAGCACATTCTATTCCCATATGCCCGCAAAAAGAATCAACGGCAAAACAGAAACCTGGCTCAGAAATACACACAAGCTCAATAGCAGCAGCCTTTTGAGATATGGGCATACTGAAATCATATTTATACCACCATCAATACTAAAAATAGAAAACCAGAATGCACTAATAACACGTAGCAGCTGGGAGACAGGGTATTACTACTTCAGAAGAATTAACAAAGAAGAAAAAGAAAACACAGTCACATGGACAGGAGAATATATTACGAAAGCAATATACATCTATGAAAAGATCACAATATACTTTGACACCAGCAAAAGTATCCCACGCATTGAACTTCCAGAGATTGATGCAAGAAAAGTATGCCCAAGAAGAAGAAGAGCAAAAGTTATATGCCTATAGAAAGAAGAATATGCCTATAACCAAGTATAAACTGACAGAAGACATAGCCATATATTTTCACAGAACCAGAGAGCTATACCAAATAATACAGGAAACAGGCGAAAAGTGCGATCTAATCATCACAATGAACGTAGCCACAAGCCTACTGCAACAAGTAGCAACCAAAGAAACTGTACTATATTTCCTAAGCTGCTATCATGAGCCTTCCAAATATGTGAAACAAGCCATACGAACCCAGAGCCATATTAAGCTATACCGTACAAAGAGCTACATCTTCATTAGTACCGCAAATTTATCTATGTCTAACTTCCAAGAGCTTACTATCCGCCTACCCCGCACAGCCGAGTTTGACAGCATCATAGACAACATCCTCTTCTCCCTCTCAAGCATCCCCCCATTTTTACTCAATACATAGGCGACGGCAACCATTTGCCGTCGGCTTTTAAATCCCTCCCTCAAAAAGCGGAATAAAGGAAAAGGATTTTAATAATTTCCCACCACCCACCCCCACCATCTTAATAAAAAGGAAAAAGGAAAAAGGAACCCCCGCCCCACACCAATAAGCACATGCGACGGCAAACTCTAGCCGTATGCCTACGACAAAACCTTGCCAAAAGCCACGGCAACCGGCAAACGGCTCAATAGCTGAAACCGGCAAAAGCCAAGCCAAAAGGCACGGCAAACGGCAACCCCTCGGCACGATTTTTCCGTGAAAACTGTTTTTAATCCACCGCCAACACCTTCACCTTACCCATACCCATCACCCATATCAACCTCCACACCCACCTCCGCCTCCGCCCCCGCGGGGCGCGGGGG
>WUQU01000333.1 GCA_009889605.1 Candidatus Bathyarchaeota archaeon
AAAAAACAAACGGCACAGGGCTTTTTCCCATGCCGTTTCGGATTCCATTTTTATTCCCGGTCTTGTCTTCGAGCTTAACTAAATGACATTGTCCTTAGGGAGCGACCTTTTTCTTGTCTTCTGTGAAGTAACTTGAAAGTTGTTTTTCTTATGTTCCACATTTATTGAAGCTTTAGTGCAACCAAATCATCAATCTGCTGTTTTTCATTTGCATCGGCTTGGGTCAGCTTGTCATACCAAGCCTGATCTACCTGTCCTTGTTTCTGGGTCGCGGCGACGTAATAGCGGGCGATTTCTTTGTTTGTCGAGTTACTCAGATCTTCGCTCAGAAGAGGCTGCAGGGTCACTGCCGCTTCGGCAGGTTTATTGGACATAAATTGAATTTTCCCTGTATTTAAAGCAATTTCAGGTGTCACATTAAATTGTTTCGTGATCATTATGCTTTTAGGCAGATTATTGATATGCGCAACACCATCCAGCACTTGTTGATATGCGTTCAAGCCTGCTTCAAAATACTGCTGCTGTTTCGAAGTATCCCCTTGCTCTCTCGCTTGATTGCCTAAAGTAAAGGCTTGCTGGATGAGATTGCCGTACCACGTAATATCCCATTTATAATTTGAAATTTTGTCCTGAAGGATCTCAAAAGCCTTCTCATTGTCGTTCTTCAACTGATAATGAGACATTAGATTAGAAGTCATACTTTTATTGAAAGGCTCCGCCTTCAAGCCCCGCTGCAGCAAGTCTTCATCAGCAGTATAAAACTGTTGGTTCTTAGTTTGTTTATATGCCGCTTGATATAGCGATGACAGCAGGATCAACGAATCCGGATGTGTCGGCCGGATGGATAAATCCTCATTTACTGCCGCCTGAATCTGATCAAAAGATTGGCTCGTACGAGCAATCTGTCTGGCTTCCGTTGACGCATTACTTGATTGTATAAAACGTAAACCAGTGAATACAAGGATGATCGCTACAATTCCAATGACCCCACTGTACAGAGCTCTGAAAGCGGCAGGATTCAGAGAAAGCCGTTTTACCGGTCTGCTGTC